>JAJDDH010000297.1 GCA_029260415.1 Phycisphaerales bacterium
TTATTAATAAAGTCAGTCCACAGATGATTTCGATACTTGCGACATCTATAATATTCTATACTCGATACCTTAATAACCTGACTTTGGTAATTTGCGACAAATCGAAACATTTTCTTTTTGCAACAGGAAGACAGAATGTCAGCTACAACTAAAAAACGGTCAATTGATTCCCCGCCTGTAACGACTACAGATAATCTACAAAAAGAAATTACACGGCTAAAACGATTAATCGCACTGACTCCATCTGTCACCTACATTACTGATATAAGGAATGATAATACCTGCATATTTGTCAGTGATAATATTAGGGAAATCATGGGGCACAAGCCCGAAGAAATGACAGGAAACGCTACATTCTGGTATGAAAATGTACACCCTGAAGATAGAGATGAAACGGTCCGACAATGCGAAATATTAGTGCAACGTGGTGGCGGAATAGTTGAATATCGATTTTGTACTGATGAAGATAAATATAACTGGATAGAAGATCGTTTTCGTGTGATTTATGACACACAAGGCGTGGCCGAACAAATTTTTGGCACATGGACTGACATTACAGAACGACGTAATACAGAAATAACTTTACGCTCTACTAATCAGATGCTGGAATTACGGCAAAATGAAATAGAAGTGCTGGGTAAACTAAACGATCATCTCTATGTTTGTAACTCTGTCGAGGATACCAAGAAAGTTATAGAACACTATTTAACCCAATTATTCCCTGATTCCAGCGGCTCGGTATATATGTTTAATCAATCCCGGTCCATGCTTGAAGCGATTGCCAGTTGGGGACAATTGCAGACAAGCGAAGAACTTTTTGTTCAGGAAGATTGCTGGGCTTTACGGCAGGGCAAGATGCATTTAGTCAATAACAACATTACAGATCTGACATGCCCTCATGTAAAAAATGGCAATGAGCAATTTTCATATATCTGTTTACCCCTGATTGCTCAATCTGATGTGCTAGGCCTGGTGCACCTGGCGACAGTATCAAACCCGGAAGACTTGAATCTTCCACAAGGTTCATCGAACAATACGCCTGAAGAGCTGGCGACCAATGTTTCAAAACAATTATCCCTGTCCTTAATGAATCTGCGCCTGCGTGAGAGTTTGAAAACCCAGGCCACACGTGATCCATTGACACAATTATTTAACCGCCGATTCATGCTGGAATTTTTAGATAAGGAATTAATCAGAACAGAAAGAAACAAATCAAATTTGGGTTTTATGATGCTTGATGTCGATCATTTCAAACAATTTAATGACGTTTACGGACATGATGCGGGAGACGCCGTCTTGCGAGAGGTTGCAACGGTACTACGTGCCAACGTTCGGGGAAGTGACATAGCCTGTCGCTATGGAGGTGAAGAGTTTGCGCTGGTATTCCCGGATATGCCCCTGCAACAATTAATGGACCGTGGCGAAGCCGTAAGAACTGCAATAAAACAATTACGTGTTAGCCACAATTCAACAGCTGTAGGCACTATATCTATCTCCATTGGTATCTCTATGTTTCCACAGAATGGCAATGAAGCTACCGGGCTAATCACAAAAGCCGACAAGGCTCTCTACCAGGCCAAGGCCAATGGTCGTGATTGTATTGTGATGTCAACTACCGATGATAAATAATTTGTGAAACCTTAACATTCATACTCTGTCATTCTGAAAAAATCTTTATAAGTTTTAACATCAGTAATTTTTACGGCTACCTGCAAAACCAGGCCTGCCTGAGCAAACAACTTTAATATTAATAAATCGAGTGCTTGTCTATACAATCATAGATAGGCTAGTATGCAGGATTCATATCATATAAAAAAACATTACGAGCCTGAATCACTAATCCTCCTGTAAAGATGACATTCACACTTGAAACTGAAGTAGGCCCTAAATATCAAAAGCTGAAATCCTTCATTGTCAATCGTATTGAAGATGGTGACTGGTTGCCTGCTCATCAACTTCCTTCTGAACATGAACTTGTTCGTGATTTGAAATTTTCCAGAATGACTGTCAATCGCGCCCTCAGAGAATTGGCAGCTGAAGGCTATCTACAACGTGTACCTGGTGTTGGTACCTTTGTTGCTGAACTGCAAAGCAGTGGGCATTTTCTTGAAATTCATAACATAGCAGATGAGGTAAGAGATCGCAGACATGAATATAGTGCGGATATTATTATCAATGGCAGAAGTAAATTAAGCACCGAAAATGCGAATCGCCTGCAATTATCACAGGGCTCTGAAGCATTCCATTCCACAATAGTCCACATGGAAAATCATATTCCTATACAAGTGGAAGACCGTCACGTAAACCCGGCTGTCGTCCCCGATTATGGCTTAGTCGATTTTACACTTACAACACCGGCGGAATATTTATTAAAAGTAGCTCCGTTACAGGAAGTTGAACATACAGTACAAGCCCGCATGCCAACATCGCGAATCAAAAAGCTTTTACATTTGAAAGAAAACGAACCTTGTCTGGTTCTGTTAAGACGAACCTGGAGCCAGGGTAAAATTGCGTCTATTGCTACCTTGTATCATCCGGGAGATCGTTACGAATTATCCGATCATTTTAAAGCCTGACATTTATCTGATAGAAATTATCTGCATTCAATACCGTTCTTGATCACGCTTACACAAGAATTAGCTCCAATCATATAAACAAGCTCAGACGGATGATCGATATCCCATAGAATGAAGTCTGCTCGTTTTCCGATTTCCAGTGTGCCCCTGTCATCCTCGAGTCCCAATGCAGATGCCGCGTTGCGTGTTACCCCAGCCAGAGCTTCTGCAGGTGTAAGTGAAAATAATGTACATGCCATATTAAGTACTGTTAATAAAGATGTAATAGGAGATGAACCCGGGTTCGCATCAGTAGCTATTGCCATCGGTACGGCATGCTCACGAAATAGTTGTACAGGCGGTAATTGTTTTTCACGCAATATGTAAAATGCACCTGGCAGTAACACCGCCACGCTACCAGCATCTGCCATCGCTTTTACACCCGACTCAGAAATATACTCCAGATGATCTGCTGAAAGTGCTTTATAGCGAGCTGCCAAAGCGGCACCATTAAGATTAGATAATTGCTCCGCATGTAATTTAACCGGGAGCTCCAATTCTCCGGCTTTAGTAAATACTCTTTCTATTTGTTCTGGTGAAAACCCAATTCCTTCACAAAACCCGTCTACGGCATCGGCAAGCTTTTCCTCGTGTACTGCGGGTAATATGTCGTCCACGATATGCTCTATGTATGCATCGCTATTATTCTGATATTCCGGAGGAAGAGCATGTGCGCCAAGAAAGCTTGTCACAACATCAACTTGTTTATCCTTATCACCTA
>JAJDDH010000298.1 GCA_029260415.1 Phycisphaerales bacterium
GGCGGTCATGCACGCGATGATCGAGCCGCGCCACTCGCGCATGAAGCTGAACATGAACCCGAGGGCGATCAGCGGCGAGACCATGAGCGGGCCGTACGAGTGCAGGAACGCGAACAGCAGCCCCACGACCAGCGCCGCGACGGGCCAGACCAGTCGCCCGCGCAGCCAGCGGTAGAGCGCGCCCCTGAACACAAGCTCTTCCGTGATCGGCGCCCAGACCGTCGCCAGCAGGAAGATCAGGATCAGCACGACCGGGTCGCCCTGGCTGACGATGTCGATCACCGGGTTCGAGGGCGGGGGGCCCGGGTCAACGCCCTGCTGCATCTGGATCATCTGCACGATGAACATGAGCAGGACCGTGATCGCGACGCCGAGGAAGAACACGGGGATCGACGCGAGGTAGGCGAGCAGGCCCGCCCACATCTCGCGGATGACGCCGCGCCCGCGGTGCAGGCCGATCGCGTAGCGGAACTCCTTGCCCTTCATGCCGCGCAGCAGGGGCCAGAACGGGACGAGCAGCAGCGTCCACTGCACCGCGAGCGAGAGCAGCGCCGCCAGCGGCTCGTTCTGGGTCGAGAGCAGCGTCGTGCCCACCGTCATCACGAGGAAGCCCGCGACGAACAGGGCGTATATCTCGAGGAACACGCTGCCCCCGGGCGCGGGGGGGACGAACGCCATCTTCATCCGCCGGCTGCTGAGCCCCACGGCGCCCACCGCCAGCAGCACCAGCCCGGTCAGGAAGACCACCAGCATCAGCACGCCGATGAGCAGGAGGACCGTGATGATCAGGCCCCCGCCGTCGAGCAGCTGGGCGCGGGCGGGGTCGTTGTCGTCGAGCCCGTGGGTGTTGGCGAGCTTGCCGAAGTAGCTGTAGCGGGTGACGAGGCGGTCGCGGTTCTCTTGCGTGAGCAGGTCGCTCTGGTCGGTATAGACCCAGAGCAGGTGCTTGGTGTCGACCAGGAACTCGGCGCGCTGCTTGAGTTCTGCATCCATCGCCTCGGCTTGCTCGAGGGTAAACCCGTCCGCGGCCTCGGGCGCCTCGGCGACGAGGTCCTGCAGGTCCTGGCGCACGATCTTGAGGCGGTCGATCGCCTCCTGCGGGTCGTCGAGCAGCTCCGCGGCACAGACGGCCGCGGCGATCTGGTCCCCAAACGTCACGGCGGACTGATCGATGAACGGCATCGACTGCTGCCCGACGGGCATGTTCATGCCCTCGTACATGTGATTCATGCGGACGTAGACCCGCCCCAGGATGCTCACCTGGCTGGCGGTCCCGATCGCCGGGGCGTTGTCGGGCGCCGCGGGTGTGGGCTGCCCGATGGCCCTGTACTGGGTCTCGACGGGCAGGTTCTGCCAGAGGATGGCCAGCCCCCCGAACAGGATCGCGCAGAGGATGGCGATCGCAATCGAGGCGCCCGAGCCCGGGTCCGGGGTCCGGGCGGGCGCCCGGTCTGGGGCCCCGGCGGGGGGCTGGGTGGTCGGGTCGGCGGGGTCGGCGGGGTGCGTGGGGGGGTATGCCATCGCCCAGATCATCGGCCCCCCGGGGGCGTGGCGCCCAAGGGAAGCCCGATGTGGGCAGGGCGGGGCGGGCCCGGCGTTCACCTGCACGGGTTGTCTTGACTCGGCGGGAGGGCGCTCTACCCTTGTCCTCGCTGATCGAGCCGCGCTGGGAGGCGTGGGCAGAGAGGCGAATGAGTAGTAATCCTGGTTCCCGGCGTCCACGACGGACCCCGGGCGCCCCGCCCCGCCCGGTAGGCGGCGTCAACCGATCCCGAGGGTCTGTGCGTATCCGCGCCAAACAGCCCGACGGAGCAGATTCAGGAGCGCTGCACATGGCGACGCACCTGCGACGACAAACGTGGATGGCCAAGAAGGGCGACGTGCCCCGCCAGTGGCGTGAGATCGACGCGACGGATGTCCCTCTGGGACGCCTTGCTTCGGAGATCGCGGTCGTGCTCATGGGCAAGCACCGCCCGGAGTACACGCCGCACGTGGACACGGGCGACTTTGTCATCGTGACCAACGCCAAGAGCGTGGGACTCACGGGCAACAAGGCCTCTCAGAAGCTCAAGATGACCTACTCGGGCTACCCGGGCGGGCTCAAGGCGCAGACCTACGGCGACGTGCGCGAGAACCGCCCCGAGCGGCTCATCGAGGACGCCGTCCGTCGCATGCTCCCCAAGAGCCGTCTTGGGCGGGTGATGCTCAAGAAGCTGAAGGTGTACCCCGGGTCCGAGCACCCGCACGCCCCGCAGCAGCCGATCCCGATCGAGATGTAACGCACGAGACTGACCGAATCGCCACACACCGCCCCGATGAAGTGGGCGAAGGCAAGCGAGCGAGACCCGCATGGCAGAGCAAGGCTACCAAACGACGATCACGAACCCGGACCTGGTGGGCGAGAGCGTCCGCGACGAGGGGCCGGCCGCCAAGGCCGAGCGCGTGATCCCCGATCCCAAGCCCGCCGACCGGCACGGCTGGTGGTGGGGCACCGGGCGGCGCAAGACCGCTGTCGCCCGCGTCCGCCTCCGCCCGGCGCAGGGCAAGGCCGGGATCAAGATCCAGTCCACCCGCAAGAAGCTCAAGGACGTGGACGAGTACTTCTCGGAGATCCGCGACCGCAACGACTCGCAGGCCGCGCTGAAGCTGACCGACACCCACGACAAGCTCGAGGTCTTCGTCCGTCTGCACGGCGGGGGCTACATGGGCCAGGCCCAGGCCCTGCGCCTGGGCATCGCCCGGGCCCTGGTCGCCTACGACCCCAACTTCGAGCCCGCCCTGCGTGACGCTGGCTACCTCACACGCGACGCCCGCAAGGTCGAGCGGAAGAAGTACGGCCAGCCCGGCGCCCGCAAGCGCTACCAGTTCTCGAAGCGTTAAACCGCTTCACGACGCCAGATTCCACACGCACGCCCCGACGCCGGGGCGTGCGTTGTTTTTGGGGTATTGTGTGGGTCTGGAGCCACGGATGGTCGCGAGATCACAACCCATCTCATCGGACGCGCCCGTCATGGGGCGGGCGGCCAGCGTGCCCGTGGAGTACGGGCAGCGTGGCGACGCGCCGCTCAAGGGCGGGCCCGATCCGCGTCTGTCGCTCTCGCCCGCGCCCGGGCGCGGGGAGTGGCGCCGAAAGCTCCTGCTGCTGGTGGTCTTCGGGTCGATCGTGCTGAGCCTGCTGGGGGTGACGGCGTGGGTGATCGTCGGGTCCATGACCAGCAGCGCCCCCGAGTGGTGGCGGCGCACCGACGCGAGCGATGCGCACACCATCGAGCGGGCGAACATGCTCGAGGCCGCGATCAGCCGGCACGTAACCAAGGTCCGCCAGGAGGGCCTGGAGACGACTCAGAGCGATGCGCTGAGTGATTGGGCGACCGACCCCTGGAGCGTGGCGCTCAAGAGCGAGGACGCCAACGCGTGGCTCAACGTGCGCCTGCCCGTCTGGCTCGCGGGCGAGAACGAGCACTTCGAGTGGCCCGACGAGGTCACCGACCTGCAGGTGCAGTTCGACGCCCCGCACGTACGCCTGGGCGCCAAGATCCGCGTGCGCGGCAAGGAGCAGTTCCTCAGCGCCACGCTCACGCCCGACCTGCGCGAGGACGGGTCGCTGTGGGTCAAGGCGGACTGGGTGCACCTGGGTCGCCTGCCCATCCCGGCGTCCTGGGTGCTGGGCGGGGCCGAGGCGCGGATGGACGAGATCATCCCCGACGAGCTGCGGAACCTGCCGCAGGCCAGGTCGTTCTTCCGCGTGATGGCGGGCATCGAGCCCGTCGCTGAGCGCCCCGTGGTCCGCCTGCCCGACCGGCGCCTGGTGCGACTGCTCAAGCTCGAGGCGGACAAGGGGTGGGTCGAGATCACCTGCGTGACCGAGCTGCGCCCAAGATCGACCGAGCCCTAAGGCCCGACCGGGTTGCCGCGGAGCATGCGCGACATGTCACGCATGAACACGCTCGTGCGCGCCCGCTCGTGCGTGCTGGCGTGCTGGCCCACGACGTCGTTCATGAACGAGAAGATCTCGCCCGCCTGACGCCCCGAGATCGCGCCCGACTCGATGATCTTCATGTCGCGCTCGGCCTGGCGCTGCCCCTCGGCCAGACGCTCCTCGTCACTCATCTCGCGGGTCGAGCCCCCCAGCTCCTCCATCCGCTTGTGCAGATCGACGAACGAGGCCTGCAGGAAAGCCTCACGCTCGGCGGGCGTGCCCCGCGCGTTGTAGCCCACGGCGTACTTGTCCGCTAGGTCGATCCCCAGCCGCGAGACGTTCTCCAGGAGCTGCTCACGCAGCTCGCCCTTGATCCGGGCGGCGAACGCGGCCAGCAGCACCGAGTCGTTCCCGCCCATGCCCTCGAGACGCTCGCGCAGCTGCGCCAGCAGCGCGAGGCGCTCGTCGACAGAGAGACGGTTGAACTCGTCGGTCAGCAGGGTGTAGTCAAACAGGCGATCGATCGCGTCGGCGTCGTAGTCGGGCTGGGGCACGGGGCGCAGGGCGAGGTAGGCGCTCACCATCCCGAGCCCGAGCGAGAAGCCCAGCACGCCCGTGATCACGCGCCGGACCACAGGCCTGGCCCAGGCGCGGGCGCCGAGGGCTCGCAGCGCACCGGGCGACCGGCGCGGCGCGCGGGCGGGCGCCGCGAGGATCTGCTCGTCGAGGAGCGAGCCCAGGCGCGGTCCCGGGGATTCGTTCGGGTCGTGCATCAGGGGTTCCCCAGGGCCCGGGCCGAGGCCTCGATGAGCTCGGGGAGCGCGTCGGTCCCGTCCTGGGCGTCCATCCAGTCGGCGTGCCCGTCGGAGATGTACAGCGCGTGCTGCCCGGGCCCGTCGCCGCGCGGGTGCCACTCGTCGGCGTCGTAGAGCAGCGCGGGCTCTCGGTTGCGCTCGGTGCGCTGGTTCCACGCGGTGGTCACGCCCTTGGCCCACGGGCGATCGATGTTGAGCAGGTTCTCGAGCGCCAGGAACACGAACCCGGGGAGGTAGGCGTAGGAGGTGCCGTACACCTCGTGGATCGCGCGGAACCCCGAGTCCGCGTCGTCCGAGTCTCGGTCCGAGGGGCAGCGGTAGGGGGCCTGGACGAGCCAGCTCGAATCGGGGTCGTCGGGGTCCTCGCGGACGGGCTGGGCCGCGTCGGCGTAGGAGGAGAGGATCTGCAGCAGCGACGCGTCGTTCTGGTTGCCAAAGTCGCCCGGGTCGATCAGCGGGAGAATCTCGGGCAGCACGCCCTTGGACTCGCTGTCCATGTACATCGTGACGGAGATCCCGATCTGGCGCAGGTTGTTGAGGCACTCGATCCGCTTGGCGTTCTCGCGCGCGCTGCCCAGGGCGGGGAGCAGGATGCCGATGAGCGTCGCGATGACAGCGATGACCACCAGCAGCTCGACGAGCGTGAAGGCGGCGCGGCGCGGGACCGGGGGGATGGAGCGATCAAGACCCATGGGCGTTCATGTATTCATATCGGCATCATGCCCAGAGGGTTTCTCGATCCCGCCTGATCGACGATTCTGCGTCCCGTGGGCGTCTGGAGCGAGCGGAGTGTGTTCGCGTTGCGTGCCAGGGCCTCCCGGAGGGCCTCGTCGTCCTCCATCGCCTTATCGATGCTCCGGGCGATGGAGATGGCCCCCTTCTTGATCTGCCCGGAGCGGAGCAGCGTCGCCCCCAGGGCGGCGCCCAGCAGCAGGGGCAGGCGGACGGGCTCGGGCAGCAAGGGCCCGAGCTGCTGGGCGGTCCGGGTCAGCCCGTCGCTCGGGTTCGCGGCCTCGTCCAGCACCTGGTCGATCCGCAGGACCGCCGCGTCGAGCGCCTCGATCGAGGCCCTGGACTGGGCGAGCGAGGCGTCGAACTCCGGCCGGAGCGGGTCGTTCTGCGGATAGGTCTCGCGGAGCTGTTCGAGCTGGTGTGCCCGCTCCTGCATCGCCGCCCGGGTCTGGCGCGCGTCGTCACGCAGCGCCTGAATCGCGCCCAGATCGGCGCACGCGGGCAACGCGAGCGCCAGCAGGCACACAAACATCATTCTGAATCGCATCACACTTCCCCCCAACGCCCGATCACACCATTCGCGCCCACCCGCCGGGACGCTCGGCGGGAGGGGCGCACGCGGGCGCGGGTCGGGGGAGGGCGCATGCTACACGCGTGATCTGCCCGGGCGGGGCTGGCGTCGGCGCAGGGCGCGCATTGAGCGCGCGCCGCGTGTCGGTGGTGTGTTAGTTCATGGAATCGAGCAGCGCCCGGGCCGCGGTGTGGTTGAGCGCGTGCCCCGAGCGCACCGCCCGGACGCGGGCGCACAGCGGGCGACCGGCGAGGGTGAGGTCGCCGATCAGGTCAAGCAGCTTGTGGCGCGCGGGCTCGTCGGGGAAGCGAAGCGTGTTGTCGATCGGGCCCGAGGGCCCGATGACGAGCATGTCGCGCGGTGTGAGGTGCGTGAACAGGCCCAGGCGGCGCATGGTCTGGGCCTCGGATTCGAGGCTGAAGGTGCGCGCCGGGGCGACCTGCTGAACGAACTCGTCGGGGTCGCCCGACCAGTGCGCGCTGGCGGCGGGGATGGGGGATTTGGAGCCGAAGTCGAGCTCGTAGGTGTAATGGGGGGCGTCGGCGGGCTCGATCTCGATGGAGGCGGACCCGTCGTCGGACTCGACGCGGAGCCTGCGTGGCGGGCGGAGCGCGGTGATGGTGGCGCCCAGGTCCTCGATGCCCGCGCCCAGGATCGCCTGGACCACGGGCAGGGCGGAGCCGTCGAAGATCGGGAGTTCCGGGGCGGTGAGGCTGATCGCGGCGTCGGTGATCCCGAGCCCGGTGAGGGCGGCCAGGACGTGCTCGACGGTCCCGATCTGGCCCGAGGGGGTGCGCAGGCAGGTGCAGCGCGGGGGCACGGACGCGAAGGCGGGGTGGATCGGGTCGGTCGAGAGCGAGGCGATGTGGGCGAGCGCCTCGTCGCTGTCGAGCTTGAAGCGGATGCCCGTGCGCGCGGGCGCGGGCGAGAGGACGAGGTCGCAGTGGGCAGCGGTGAAAAGCGAGACGCCCGAGAGCTGGGCGGGTGATCGGAGGGTTCGCCTTGGGAGCGAGGGGCCCTGGGTCATGGCTGCTCGCGGAGCGCCTTGCGCAGCTCGCGGATGGTCTGGGCGAGCCTGCGGAAGGCGGCGTAGTTGGCCATGGTTTCTTTGGCGGGCCCGGCGGGGGAGCCGACGTAGGTTTCGCCGTCGGGGATGTGGGCCATGAGCTGGGCGCCGCCCCCGAGGCGGGAGGCGTTGCCCACGGATGTTTGTTCGGCGAGGGCGGTGCTCCCGCCGATGAGGGCGCCGTCGCCGACGCGGACGGAGCCTGCGAGTGCGGCGGAGCCGCAGATGATGGCGCCGCGCCCGATGGAGCAGTTGTGCCCGACCTGGACGAGGTTGTCGATTTTGGCGTGGTCGCTGATGGTGGTGGAGCCGAACTTGGCGCGGTCAACGCAGGAGTTGGCGCCGATCTCGACGTCGTTGCCGATGATGACGTTGCCCAGGTGGGGGACCTTGATGGGGGCGCCGTCCTGCCCGGGGATGTACCCGAAGCCGTCGGCGCCGATCATGACGCCGGGGTGGAAGATGCATCGGTCGCCCACGCTGCAGTGGGGCTGGATGATGACACCCGGATGCATGATCGTGTGTGACCCCAGGTGTGCGCCGCGACCGAGGGTGACACGGGCGATCAGCGCGGTGTCCGCGCCGACGACGGCGTCCGGGCCCACGATGCACATCGGGCCCAGGCGGGCGGTCGGGTCGATCGAGGCGGAGGGGTCCACGACGCATGACGGGTGCACGCCCACAGGGGGCAGGTCCGGGGCGGGGGTGATGGCGTCGAGGATGGCGACCATCGCCAGGTCCGCGTCGTCGACGACGAGCAGGGCGCGGGTGCTCGGGTCGTGCCCGGGGACGTCCACGCCGCGGGTGACGAGCGCCGCCGAGGCGCTGCTGGCTGCCCAGCGCCTCGCGTAGCGGTCGGAGCGGATGAACGACAGCGAGCCGCGGGTGGCGA
>JAJDDH010000299.1 GCA_029260415.1 Phycisphaerales bacterium
TCTCGGGCTCGAGGAAGCAGCTCATGGGCCAGCCGCCGCGCCCGGTCATGACCTGCGTCGCGGTCATGTAGATGTCGTCAACATCGGGGCGTTCCTCGCGGTCCACCTTGATGCACACGAAGTACCTGTTCATCACCGCCGCGGTCGCCCCGTCCTCGAAGCTCTCCCGCTCCATGACGTGGCACCAGTAGCAGGTCGAATACCCGATCGAGAGGAAGATCGGCACACCCCGCTCGCGCGCCGCCTCGAAAGCCTCGGGCCCCCAGGGGTACCAGTCCACCGGGTTGTGCGCGTGCTGGAGCAGGTAGGGGCTCGACTCGCCCGCCAGACGATTGGCGCGGGGTTGATCGGACTCGCCCGCGTGCTGTGGCTGTTTCATCATCGCCTTTCGCTCGGAACGCGGGACTGTAGGTGCGGGCGCCGCCCGCTCGCCCGATTCGGGGCTCGGTTCCTCCCGCCAGCCGTCGCGCGTCGGGAACAGGCGTGACACCGCCAGCACGGCGCCCGGGGCGCCTCCTAGTGGGGTTGGGCGCCGAGGCGTATGGCGGGTTGGGCCGGGCGATCAACAAGCGCCCGCGTGTGCGGGCGGGCCTGGGCACGAAGATTCGATCGCTCGTCTGGTGCGCTAGGGGCAGCCGCCGCCAAACGAAGCGAGAAACGCGACCACGTCGGAGAAGTCAAAGACGCCGACCGGCGGCGCCAGGTCGGCGATAGCGTCCATCGTGGCGAACGCGGTGAGGAACGCGACCACGTCGGAGAAGTCGAGAACGCCGATCGGCTCGGCGAGGTCCGCGAGACAGTCGGGCGAGCAGTTGACGTCGAACACATACGCCGAGCCCGAGCCGGTCCCGTTGTCCTCGTCGGCGTGCGCCCCGACGAGAGCCGTGTCGCCGTCGATGGAGACGGAGAAGCCGAAGTTGTCAGGAGAATCCCCGTCACCGGGCAGGATTTTGACGCCCTGCATCCAAGCGCCACCGCTCCGCTTGAAGACATGCGCCGACCCGGAGCCGAAGCCGTTGTCGTCGTCCGAACGCGCCCCGATGAGGGCCGTGTCGCCGTTGGCGCTGATGGAGACGGAGTGCCCGAACTCGTCAGAAGCCGCCCCGTCGCCCGCGAGGAGCTTGACCTGCTGGGTCCACACGCTGCCGCTCCGTGTGAAGGCATACGCCGAGCCGGAGTTGGCTCCGTTGTCGTTGTCCCAGTTCGCCCCGATGAGGGCCGTGTCGCCGGCGTCGCTGAGAGAGATGGACCAGCCGAACTGGTCATCGGTCGCCCCGTCGCCCGGCAGGAGCTTGGCCTGCTGCGTCCAGATCAATCCGCTCCGCGTGAAGACATACGCCGAGCCGGAGTTGGCACCGTTGTCGTCATTGAACGGCGCCCCGGCAACGGCCGTATCGCCGCTGATGGCAACGGACCTGCCAAATGCATCGACAAGACTCCCGTCGGCTGGCAGCAACTTGGCCAGCTGCACCCAGGAGCCAAACTCTCGCGTGAAGACGTACGCCGCGCCGGCGATGGATCCGTTGTCGTCGTCCCCTGGGGACCCGATGATGGCGGTAACGCCGTCGTTGGTTATGGAAACGGCGTAGCCGAACTCGCCAAACTCCGCCCCGTCGTTGGGGAGGAGCTTGGCCTGCTGCGTCCAGACGCCCTCGCTGCGCGTGAAGATGTACGCCGAGCCGGATTCGGATCCGTTGTCGTCGTCAAACCGCGCCCCGATGATGGCCGTATCGGCGCTGACAGAGACGGACCAGCCGAAGCGTTGCCCCCCCCCTCCGTCGCTGGGCAGGAGCTTGGCCTGCTGGGTCCAGACGCCATCGCTAAGCGTGAACACGTACGCCGACCCGGAGCCGAAGCCGTTATCGTCGTCAGAGTACGCCCCGACGAGGGCCGTATCGCCGCTGATGGAGACGGAGTTGCCGAGCCTGTTCTGCGCCCCCCATCGCTTGCGAGAAGTTTGGCTGTTTCGACGGGATCGCACATCTGCGCGTGCGCTGGCAGCGCCAGCCCCGCGACCAGCACGCCCCCACACGCGCCGAGCACGCTTGCGCCGATCCGCCAGCCGGCGCTCCCCCGCTGGGCCCTCATTTGCGTCGTTTGGTCCGCACTCACTGTGTCATCTCCCCAGGCTCGTCAAGACCCGCCAAGATGACCGGCTCCATCGGCCCATTTCGATCGTCCGATACCGAACAGCACAACCTAATCCGCGGCCCGGTTTCAGTCAATGGTCTCGTGGTGGAGACGCCCGCTCAGCGCCCGATCCGGCGGACCACCAGCGCCGCAACCCGCGTCGGGGGCGACACAGGCGAAGACCGTTTGGTCCGCACGCCCCGCGCCCGCCCCACCGCCGTCAGGCTCGAGCGCAGCACCGCGTCCTCGGGCAGCAGCACGCCCGTCACCGACGCGACCGCCTCGACCACCCGCGGGTCGTCCGGGTCGTCGGGCGTGCGCAGCAGCTCATCCCTGGCGCCCTCGTACGCCCGCGCGTACGCCCCCGCTCCGCTCCGGATCGGCGCCGGGTCCGCGTCTGCCCCGCTCAGCGCCCCCGCGAAAGCCTCGGACATCGAAACGCGCAGCGCGTCGAGCTGGGGCGCCAGCGCGGCGCGAGCCTCGTCCAGCCGATCCGCGGGCGCCTCGGCAAGCACGGGCATGGCGAAGGCGAACAACCGCGTTGCCAGCCGGTCCTCGGCCTGCTGCGCCAGCGAGCTGGGCGCGCTCCGCACCACCGCGACCCCGCGCCGGGCCGCGAACCGGTCCATCGCAGCGCTGATGGGCACGCACAGCCCCGGGTCGGGCCCGCCGCGCATCAGGTCCGCCGCCATCCGCTCGAGCCAGCGACGCGGGTCCTCGCGCTCGCGCAACCGCACGAACGGGTGCAGCGGGGCCAGATCATCGCTCGAGGCGATCTCGCGCATCACGTTGTCGATGTCCGCCCGGGCGTCGTCGCCGTGCAGCGCCGAGCCGATGAGCCCCTGCTCCCACATCGGCGCGGACCATGACCAGGCGTCCATCAGCGCCGCCAGCGC
>JAJDDH010000300.1 GCA_029260415.1 Phycisphaerales bacterium
TGCTCGATGAACCGACAAATGATCTCGACCTCCCTTCGCTGGAGGTTCTTGAGCAGGCGCTCTTTGAGTTCCCAGGTGCGATTGTCCTTGTCACCCACGATCGCTTCTTGCTCGAACGCGTCGCGACGGAGTATCTGGCGCTGAACGACCGGGGCGACGCCAGGTGGTTCGCCTCCATGGAACAGTGGAAGACGGCGATGCTGACGGCGGAGCGCCCGACGGCCGACAAGCCCAGGCCCACCCAAACGCCCTCCAAGAAGCACAACCCTCCCAGGCCCGGGAAGCTCTCCTACAAGCTGCAGCGGGAGTACGACGGCATGGAGGAATCGATTCTCGAAGCTGAGACCCACGTCGAGCGGCTTGAGGCAGAAGCCGCCGATCCGACGCTCACCTCGGATCACACGCGGGCCGCCATCGTCTACTCCAAGCTCAAGGATGGCCACCAGCGAGTGGCCGACCTCTACGCTCGGTGGGCCGAACTGGACACGATGAAAAATGCGGCTGAGCTGAGGAGCTGAGGCCCCCTGGGTGGCGGGATGCGGACCATCGGGCGAGAGCTCTCAACACGGCGACTCGGCGCTGTCCCGCCTTGGTCACGGCTTGCTCGTGTCCTGAGCAGGAACGAGCGGCGACACGATTCGCTCCAGCTGATCGGCGCTCCAGTCGTATTTGTCGCCCGTCCCCCAGCCCCATAGACCAACGCCGCGGTAGCCGGCGCGACGCAGTGCTTCCAGACTCTTCGCGGTCGCCAGTTTGGGGTCCATCTCAGCGATCCACACTGGCGCGTCGAGCTCGATTGTATCTGCGAGGTTTACCGCCGCGTCCAGACCACGCTGGTCAAAGACGTTGTGACTGAGAACATCGAGTCCTCTCCCCCGCCAGTAGATTAGCTCGTCCGCGCTGCGGCTGACCACCGTGAATCTCGCGTCCGCGTCGGTCGCTCGCAGCACGGCGAGTGCGCGATCGACGAAATCCTGTACCTGTGACAGCTGGGCCCGGGACACGTTCTCCGGCTCGTTGAACAAGTCCCAGATCACACGGCGCCCCGCGAGCCTTTCGATGATTGGGGCGAGTCCGTGCTTGACGAAGCGCTCGGACTCCTCGTGATCGATGACAAACTGTGGAAACTCCACTCCTTTGCCGTCGAGCACCGTGTTGTCCATGAGACTGAACATGACGATAATGCCATGACGATTCGCGATCTCAGCGAGGGCGTCGAGAAACTCGAGGAACTGCGGCTCGATGGCCGTCACGCTTCCCTCTGCGTCGAAGACGAGGCCCGTTCGATAGTCGCCGATGTACACCCGGGTGAATCCGAGGCCCTGACGTTGCAGAGCCGCGTAGGTCTGCTCGAGGGTCTCGCGCTGCTGCTCGGAGATCGGCCCGCTGAACGCGTAGCCCAGCGGCCACGGACGATCCGCCCCGCTCGACGCCAGAAACGCATTGGGCGAGGAAGGCTGCGGACGATGGATGCGGTCCGCGGGAACGGTTCGAATCTCGGGCGCTTCCCAGTCTCCGCGCGGAACGAGACGAACATCCGTGACGGCTAGTTCGCCTCGGAACGGCCGGTAGCCGCGCCCTCGAACGCGGTCACTTTGAGCGCTGACCTTGAGGCCGACGCGCTGGATCGATCGCTGAGCGACGAAACCCGGATCGGTGTACCCCATCGCAGGGGTGAACGAACCGGGCGCAATGCCGACCCGGACGCGGCGGAGCACATCCTGTCTTTCAACGAACTCGATGGACCCGTACTGGCTCTTGCCCTCGGTGTCCGTCGCAAACGCCTGAAGCTCGC
This sequence comes from Phycisphaerales bacterium, assembly GCA_029260415.1. Taxonomy (GTDB): domain Bacteria; phylum Planctomycetota; class Phycisphaerae; order Phycisphaerales; family UBA1924; genus JAJRXR01. Next base: position 1,796 of record JAJDDH010000300.1, read on the forward strand.
CCGCGAACCCACGCGGGTACGTGATGTCGAAGACGAGCTGCCGCGACCCGGCCAGCGAGGCGCCCAGCGGCGCCAGCGGACCGGTGAGATCGATGAAGATTTCGCCCTGCTCCCTCGCGCCTGCCTCCGGATCCAGGTCGACGTCGAGCGTCAGCCCGCCGATTCGAGCCTCGGCCCCCGTCACGCTCGATCCTCGCACCTGCCATCCGGCCCGCGTCAGGTTGACCCCCGCCACCCGGCTCGCAAGCACGGTCTCCTTGGGCGCCCTCCCCATCGAATCCGTGCCGAGTACGACGCCGACCGTCACGCCCACTACTGCAGTAGCCACGGACCAGCGCAGCGCACGAACATGAACCGCAGGGCTCATCGTGACGCGACGCCCCGACTCCACCACGCGCGCACCACCGACCCAGAGGAACCCGGCAGCAAACCGCAGCAGAAACGGTGCGCCGACAAGTGAGAAGTCGTTGCTCAACCCCAAGAGAAGGCAAGCGACCAGAACTCCCGCAACCACCAGCTCAACCGCGCCGGCCGGCGGCCTGCCCGGTCCACGACGTGCGTCGGGGTCCACCTCCGAGTCGCTTCGGCCCCCGAACTTCGGCGTACGGACGAACGGGCTGCGCACCCCGACCAGGGCCCCCACCGCCGCCCGTGTGTTCACCGCGCTCATGCCGACCCCCAGTGCCATCAGAGCCGGCAGCCTCGCCAGCGTCCGCCACACCGACTGTCCCGCCGCCCGCTGGGCGACAAGGACGAACACCGCCGCCGCGAGCGTGCCGCCGAGCAGAACCGCGCTCCCGATCGCCCACGCCGGCGCTCCGCGCAACTGCGACAACGGTAATGCCACAAAGGTCGCTGGGACCGCAATGGCCGCGAGCACGAACATGACCAAGTACATGATCGGAGCCGTAAGGTGGAAGAATGCTTCCGCCTTCACGCGCAACGGAGCCTTGCTGGCAAGAATCCGTGGGATCAGCTTGACAGCGCACTGCAGCAGTCCGCGCGTCCACCGATGTTGCTGGCTGAGGAATGCGGTCATTGTCGATGGCAACTCCGCGTCCGCGTGAACATCGGGCAGGTAGACGAATCGCCACCCAGCCAGCTGCGCCCGGTAGGAGAGATCCGTGTCCTCGGTCAGTGTGTCGTGCCGCCAGCCGCCCGCCTCGTCGATGCAGGTCCTGCGCCACAGTCCCGCCGTGCCGTTGAAGTTGAACCACCGCCCCGTACGAGCACGGATCGCTTGCTCCAGCACCAGGTGCCCGTCGAGGAACATCGCCTGGCACTGCGTCAGCAGGGACTCGTCGCGGTTCAGATGCCGCCACTCAGCCTGCACGACGCCGACCCTTTCATCGGTGAAGTGATGCACGGTACGCCGGAGGAAATCCGGCGCAGGAACAAAGTCCGCGTCGAAGATGGCCACCAGCTCGCCGGTCGCCGACTGCAGCCCTGCAGCCAGCGCCCCGCTCTTGAATCCCTCACGCGAATCTCGGTGAAGGCAGACGACATCGACGCCCTCGGATCGGAATCGCTCACAGCGCCTGCGCACGACCTCGGTGCAATCGTCGGTTGAATCATCGAGGACCTGAATCTGCAAGCGGTCGCGCGGGTAGTCAAAGGCGCAGGCCGCAGCGATGATGCGTTCGGCAACATTGCGCTCGTTGAAGAGCGGGATCTGAATCGTCACTCGTGGAAGCTCAGAGTACTCCGACACCGGCGCCTGGGCGCTGCGCACCCCGCGATGGCGCACGTAGAGCCACACAAGGAAGTAGCGGTGCGCCCCGTAGAGGCAGATGGCGATCGCGATGAGCCCGTAGAAAACCGCCAGTGCGATGCCGACCCAGGAGAACTCTGAAGGCTGGGATTGAAACGTGAGCGTCACCCCTGGCCGGCTCGCAACGAACGACGCCCTGCCGGCGGGTGACACGTCTGTATCGCGAATACTCAGAATCTTCAGTGATGCCAGCGATCCGAGCTCCTCGAGACCACGATCGCTCAGCGCCGTGCCGTTGAGCTCAAGCTCTCTGAGAGCCGGCAGCTTCAGCAGGTTTCCGACCGAGGCATCGGAGACCGTCGTGTCGTTTAGCTCAAGCTTACGAAGCGACGCGGTCTCGGAGATCGTTTTCACTCCGGCGTCCGAGATGCGGGTTCCATTGAGCCGCAGCCTTTCGAGATGCCTGAAGCCGGTGAGGACTTCCAGACCGCGGTCTGTGATCTTTGTGCCATCAATGCCGAGCTCCACCAGGTCCACAAGACCCACGAGCGCGGCCAGTCCTTGATCTGTGACATTGGTCTCGCTCACATAGAGGTGGCTCAGCGAGCTCATGCGTCCGATCGACTCGAGGCCCGCGTCGCCCACATTCGTCCCATACAGGTCCAGGTACTGCAGAGCGGGAAGGCGTTCGAGTTCGCGCACCGCGGCGTCACCGAGGCGGGTGTTCTGCGCGGAGATCTGGCGGAGCGACCTGAGCGCTGCGAGATGTGAGGCGTGCTCGTCCCGAAGCAACGTGTCGCACAGACGAATCGACCGCAGCTTGGTGAGCCCCTCGAGGCGCCGCAGACCGGCGCCCGTCACGCGGGTCCCGTCGAGGTCGAGGCGCTCCAGAGTCGCCAGCCCGGCGAGGTGCAGAAGTCCGTCGTCGGAGATCGCTGTGCGGCTCAGTCGTAGGGCGCGCAGGCGCGGGAGACCGACCAGATTCGCGAGAAGATCGTCATCGACGGACGTGTCAGCAAGGTCCAGCGATTCGAGATCCGAAAGATCCCGGAGCGCAACGAGCGACTCAGCATCGACCGTGCGATGCTGGAGACTCAGCGATCGAACGGCGGAGAGCCGGTCCAACTCGGTAACTCCGGTGTCCTCGGGAAGCTCGCTGCTCGACCACGGCGCCTCGTCGGGCGGGTCAACGCCGGCCCACGCCGAATCAGCCCGCGGGGAATCAAGCTCGACGGCGAGCTCCGGGCGTCGCCGCAGCAGCAGGGCCTTGCCGTCGCCGGTCACGCGCGTGCCCTCGAGCGAGACCTCGCCGAGCGCCCCGAAGAGGGCGAGTGACTCCGCGGCCTGATCGGTGATTCCGGTGCGATCGAGCCGAAGCTGAGAAAGAACCGGCAATGCCTGCAGTTTCGCTACGCCTCGATCACTGATCGTTGTCGCGGAGAGATCGATGACGCGAAGATTCGGCAGCAGCGTGATCGTCTCCAGGGCACGATCGGTAACCGCTGTCCCCGCCAGCTCGAGTTCCTGAAGCCCCACCCTGCTCTCCAGCATCCGCACGCCGGCATCGCTCACGTGCGTGTGACTGAGCGCGAGCCGTTGAATCGGGTCGCCGAGCCGGCTCAACGCCTCGTCGGTGATCCCGGTCCCGTTCAGGCTCAGCGAGACGAGCCGTCCCGAGTTCGTGAGCGCGGCCAGCCCGACGTCGGTCACCGCCGTACCGTCGAGCATCAGGTGCTGAAGCTGCGGCAATCGAGCGATGTGCTCCATGCCGTTGTCGCCGACACTCGTCCCATCGAGATGGAGCGCCATGAGATGCTTCAGGAGCGAGATGTGTTCGAGACCTTCGTCTGAGACGTTGGTGTCCGTCAGGATCAAGCGGTTCAGCCAGGCGAACCCCCCGCCGGCTCCGCTGGCCTGCACCTCACGGACCAGGATCCGGGCGATCGTAGTGACAGCATCGTCCGTGGCTCTTGTTCCGGCGAGGTTGAGCGTCCGCAGCTCATGAATGCCCGAGAGTTTCGAGATGGTCGAACCCGTGATTGCTGTGTCGGAGAGATTCAAAGAGTTCAGGTGCTTGAACTTCCCGATCGATTCAAATGAGGCGTCGGTGATCCGCGTTCCCTGCAGGTCGAGATGGAACATCCCGATGAGTCCGGTGAGCGCCGCGATCGATAAATCGTCTGCCGCGGTGCCACCGGCATAGAGCTCCGTCAGCCCCTGCAGCGCGCCGAGGCGCCGAATACCGTCGGCGGTAACGTTCGTCCCGTAGATATTCAGAAAGGTGAGGCGTCCGGCGCGCGCGAAGCGATCGAGGGTGGCGTCCGTAATGCGCGTGCTCGATAGCTTCAGGTGTGTGAGCAACGGAAGCTCTGCCAGCGGAGCGAGACCCGCATCGTTGACACGCGTGTCGTTGAGATCGAGCAACCACAGCTTCTTTGCGTCCTTGAAGCCCGCCAGGCCCGGACCCAGAACGTTGGTCTTGGGAAGAAACAACATCTCAAGGTTTGGAAGCGCTCCGAGTCCGGCCAGACCCCCGTCGTTCACACGGGTCTCGGAAATATCGAGAACGACGAGGTTTCTGAGCTCGCTGAGTTCCCCTACACCGGAAACGTCGGTAAGGGCCAGATTGAGGAACTTCATCGCCGAAAGAGCCCGCAAGTGTGACACGCCCTCATCGGTGATGGCTGTGCTTTGCAAGGAAAGCTGTTCGAGGCTCTTCATCCCGGCGAGGTGGCGCAGTCCGGCGCCCGTCACACCGGTGCGATCTAGAAAGATCAACTCCAGCTTCTGAAAGCCCGCGATCGATGCCAATCCCGCATCGGTGACCCCAGAGTCCCTGAAGTTTATTGTCGTCAGAGACGCGCCGGAAAGGTCCTTCAGTCCCGACCCGGTTACGGCGGTCGATGCCAGAGTGAGCGATTCCAACGCTGTGAGGTCTTGCAGGTGCGTCAGGCCCGCGTCCGTAATGGCCGTGCCTCGCAAGCTGAGCGATCTGAGTTCTTTCAACCCGGCAAGGTGGCGCAGCCCGGCGTCCGTCACCCCGGTGTTCCCGAGTTCGATCGACTCGATCTGCCGGAAGGCGGCGATCGACTCTAATCCCTCATCGGTCGCCCCCGATTCCGTGAAATCTACGGCGGTTAGCGGCACGTTTGAAAGAAACTTCAGACCCGATCCGGTGATGTCAGGGCTGCGCAGCACAAGAACAGCGAGGCTCTCGAGGGAATGTAAGTGAGCGAGGCCGGCGTCGGTGACCGCTGTGCCGTAGAGCATGAAGCGACGGGTGTGCGTCAGATGCGGCGCGCAGGCATCGAGCCACGCGTCGGTAACTCGCGGCCCCCTCAGACTCAGGTAGTCTTGCCCGATTCGGATCGTCCCCGCCAGGTCCGCCGCTTCGCGGGCGAGCTGGGAGAGAACAGGCAATCGCTCAGTGTCCGCAAGAGACGACGCTTGACGAAGTCGCTGCGTCAGTTGATCCGTCTCGGCCTCCATGACGACTTCGAGACCAACCTGATTCGCCAGATCAAGAGCATCGTAGATGCTGTCGTAGATCTGATCCTCGGGCTGCACAATCTCCGACAGAGGTCGGGGCAGTGAGGCCAACGGCCCTCGATCGGCTGTCGTATCCTGCGCCAACGCGCCGATGGGAGTAGCGAGGAATGTAAGCAGTAGTGGCCAGTGAAGTGCTGATGTGATTCGCATTCTCATTGCTCCACGCTGGCCAGGACGGTAGCGCTTCGACCCGAATGGTCATTTGCCAGATCAATGGCCTCAGGAGAGATTCCCGCCAGGACTTCTGCCCCTCGTCTCGATGCGTCCTCCCCGCGGGACCAGGGTCTTGACCATCGGCGCTCTTAGGCTCAAGGCCCGCCAGAGCAACCGGCGGACCCTCGGCATCGCCCGTGCTATCGAGAACGAGACCCACGCCCCTGGCCGCCTATCGCGCCGGGCCGGCTGCGCCCGCGTCGAGGTTCAGCGTCAGTAACTGCTCGATCTGTCAGGCTTTGTGGCGATAGGGAAGCACGCGTTTGCGCTCGCACGTTCTCAGCCCCAGGAGGTCGCAGGTTTGAAGCCTGTCCCCGCTATTGAACGGAGATAGAGTGCGGCAAGCTCCTGGGGGCTGGTCGCTCTCGTGCGCGGAGGGCGTTTCAAACCGGCGCGGGGCGAGTCTGGGCTTGCCGGGGCCTGGCGGAGCGTGGCGATCTCGCCGTGGAGTTCTTACGCCCCCTCGTGCACAAGCCCCGGTGTCGGCGCACCAAAGCATTGAGAAGAGCAGCTTGCACTGCTCGTGCTATGGACAGCCAGCGCCGAAGGCCGTGAGGAACGCGATGACATCAGAGATGTCCCACTGGCCGAGGGGCGCTGCAAGATCGGCGCCCGGGCTTCGCTCAGCGAACGCGGTGAGGAATGTGACAACATCCGCAAAGTCGAGCCGCCCGATCGGCTCGGCAAGATCCGCGGGGCATGAGTTGTTCACGACAGGAACGCACACCGAGAACTCGCTGGTGGCTCCCTCTGAGGATTGCGTCGCCGTGGCTGTGATCACGGAATCGACGGGAGCGCTCTGCGGGAGCATGGCTGAGAACGCGGCGTTCCCTGCCGCGTCTGTCACGACTGGTGTTGACCCCAGGAACAGTTCGCCCTGGCCGAAACCTGACGCGTCGCAGCTGGAGCTCGCAAAGAACTCGATCTCGTACGCCTGGCTCGGAAAGCTGTTGAGCGAGCCGCCGACTGTGGTGAGCGAATCTGTTCGCTCGGCCGAGTCGATCACGGGGAAGCTCTGGAGTCCGTTAGCGCCATCGTCCAGGTCCAACGGGTCGTTGGGTGTCGCGCCGAAATCCCAGGTGTTCGGCATGAGATCGATGCCGATCTCGTCGTTGTTGTAGATCGAGTTTCCGGAGAGCCGGACGCGACCCACCGACGGGATGCCCGGGCCGTTCATCATCAGCACACCGGTTGATGCGTGGCCTGCGATGACGTTGCCTTCGCCGGGGTTGGCGCCGCCGATCAGGATTCGGGCGTCGTACTCGAACGCGAATCGGCTGACCCAGATGCCGTGCTTGCCCCCGAGCACCGGTGCTCCGAGAGCGTTGAGGCCGAGGGTGTTCCCTGTGATCTTGACTCCCTGCCCGCCCTCGTACTGCTCGATATAGATCGCGGCGCCGAGGCGGCCGCCTCCGGTCGCGTGCGTTGCCTGGATCGCGATCAGGTTCTCACGGATGTACACGTTGTGGTTCGAGATCTGCATCGCGATGCCGACAGTGCAGGCGCGATTTCCGATTGCCATTCCGTCAGGGGTTGTCCCGATGTAGTTGTTCTGGATGAGCGTGTTCTCGGTGTAGTACATCTCGATGCAATCGCCGGCAGGGTTTCCGTGCTCGCCGTAGTTTCCGAACCCGGTGATGGAGTTGCGATCGGCCGGGTTGGGCCCGCCGATGACGTTGTTGGCGGCGGGTGACGCGGGGCCCAGACCTGTTATGCGGATCCGCTCAGTGGTGTTGCCCACGACGAGATTGTCGCTTGAGTATGTGATGTTGATGTTGTCAGCTTCGTTGTTATGGACCACGCTGTCCGTCGCGAGGACGAGGCGGATGTCCATGCCGCCGTTGTTATTGTAGATATCGGAGCCTGAACCGCCGACCTCAACGCGGCTGGCGTACAGCCCGGTGACGACGCTGTCGCCCCCGTTGAGGTAGGTCTGCAGCGGGAGAACGATCTCGTGCCCGTCCGGGTTGGTGTCTCCGGTGAATGCGGTCTGTGTTGTCCCATCGATGACGACGGGCTGCATGGCGCTGAGCGAGAAGCTTCCCTGGAGCAGCACGAGTCCCGGAAAGATGCCAGGCAGGTACCAGTCGTCCTCCGGGATCGCGAAGCCGATGGTCTGGCGCCCGGGCTCGTTGTCAGACACCTTCAGGGCCTCTCGGAACGAGACGACGCCGTCGGGACCGGGCAGATCGGCGAGCATGCCGGAGGACGGCACGTCTGAGGTATCGGCCGAGGTGGTGACGGTGATGGTCTGGGCGAGGGCGAGGGAGGTGATTGCGGCGGCGATCAGGGTGAACGCGTTGCGCATGTCGAGCCGTCCTTTCATGTCTGCATCAGCACGGCAGGCGTCAGGGGCAGCCTGCGGCGAAGGCGGTGAGAAACGCGGAGACGTCGGAGAAATCGAGCGACCCGAAGGGCTCGGCAAGGTCCGCGGCGGGGTCCATTGAACCAAAGGCGGTGAGGAATGCCGCGACGTCGGAGAAGTCGAGCTGGCCCGCGGGTTCGGCGAGGTCAGCGGGGCAGTCTGGCGCAGCGGGATCCATGCGGAAGACCGAGAAGTCACGGCGATTGAGGATCTGGGTCTGGACCTGGCTGAGAAGGTAGATGTTGGAGCCCGGGCCGGCGGCGACGGCGCGGGCGAAGTCCGAGCCCGAGCCTGAGTCCACGCGTGTCGAGCTCACGAACTCACCCTGGGCGTTGAGCACAACGAGGGCGATGTCGGTGCCGAGCTGATCGATCGAGGCGATTGCGCCACCCGGGAGCAGGGTGACGTGCCCGGAGGCGTTATTGAATGAGAACAACGCGTCTGTGGGCGTAGACCAGAGGATGGTTCCGGCGGGAGTGATGGCGACGATCTGAACGGTGGTGAGCCCGGCGTAGACGCTCGCGATGAGCGTGCCGTCAGCCCGCTGGAGGAGTTCGAGGTGGCTGCCGATGGGGGCGATGGGGAGATCCCACAGCATCGTGCCGTCGGTGTCGTACTTGATGATGCGAGCGTCACCGCCCGCGGCGCCGACACCCTTGTACCCGACGTAGACGGAGCCGGTCGCGTCGGCAAGGAGCGAGTAGCCAATGGTCTGGTTGAAGAACATGTCGTTGGACGCGTCGTGGCGAACAGACCAGAGGACTGTTCCGTCGGGCGCGATCTTGGAGGTGAGCATCTCGTCGCCGAACTCGTCGTCAGCGACGACCTGGCCGGTCGCGATCACGTTCCCGGTCGGGTCAAAGGCGACGTCTTCGGCCTGGCCGTCCATGCCGGTCTCGCCCGGGAGCTGGAGAGCGAAGAGCTGGGCGCCGTCGCTGTCGTAGAGAATGACGCTGTGGTGGATCGTTTCGAAGGTGATGTTGCGGGCCCAGCCGCCGACGGCAACGGCTCCGGTGCTGGAGACGTCCATACCGCGAGGGTACTGCGAGGCCTGGGGGTTGCCGCCATCGTAGCGTTGGACCCAGAGTTCATTGCCGCTGGGATCGAGCTTGATGGTGGCCCACTGGATGCTGAAGCTGAGGCCGTAGGACTGGCCTGAGATGAGGACATTGTCACTGGCATCGATCTGCATCGAATCAACGACGTCGTAATGGTCGCCGTCGCCGTTGTAGATGTAGTCCCAGAGCAGGTTACCCGCAGGATCGAGCTTGATGACCTGGATGTCGTTCTCGTTGGCGGTGAAGTAGGTGGAGCCCGCGACGATGATGTTGCCCACCGAATCGATGGCGATGTGCGTCGGGATGTCCTCGTTGAAGAGGTTGTCGTACTGGGCGTGCCAGGCAACCTCGTAGGGCAGCGGCTCGATGGGTGTGCCGGAGATGTTGCGCGCGACGACCAGCTGGTTCCCTCCCGCTGATGCGATCTCGGGCTTGCCATCGGCGTCGAGGTCCGCAAGAGCGATGCCCCCGGGGCTGACGGTGGCGGGGAACGCGACGAAGGCGTCGAAGGTTCCGTCGCCGTGCCCGCGGAGGACAGCGAAACTGGAGTCAGCCTCGCAGCTGACGACAATATCGCTGAACCCATCGACGTCCATGTCGCCGATGGCGACGCTTCCCGGGCGCCCCTGGACGAGCTGGGTGAAGGCGGGCTCGAAGCCACCGTCGCCATCAGCGAGAACGATGGAGATGGTGTTGCTGATCGGGCTGAGCGGGCCCCAGTTGGCGGTGACGATGTCGATGGCGCCGTCGGCGTTGAGATCGGCCAGGGCGATGCCTGTTGGGCGCTCACCGGCGGGAACGGTCTGAGTCATGGGGAACGCACCAGAGCCGTCGTTATACCCGATGGTGACGGTGGAGTTGTCCTCGTTGCCGACGACGATGTCCTGGTCGCCGTCGCCGTCCATGTCGGCCGCCTCGAGGGTGTAGGGGTCGGCGCCGCAGCTGAAGAGCCCGACGGAGGTGAAGCCCAGACCGTTGATGTTGCGGTACGGGCGGATCTGGCCGCCGAACTTGTCGAGGGCGACGAAGTCGGGGTCCTTATCGCCATCGATGTCGGTGAAGATGACGCCAATGCAGCCGCCCCCGCCCGAGTAGAAGATGCCGGGCTCGAAGGTGGAGTCGCCGTTGTTGCGGAAGAAGTAGACGCCGTTGCTGAAGTAGCTGGCACGGATCACGTCGAGATCACCGTCGGCATCGATATCGGCAAGGTCCACCTCCCCGAAGCCCCAGCCGGCGAGAAGTTGGGGGCCCATCGAGAAGGCGCCTTCTCCGTCGTTCCAGAAGATGGTCGTCGGATCGTTGCCCGGGCCGTTGGAGTCTGTGATGAGGTCGATGTCGCCATCGGCATCGAGGTCGCCCGCCGCGACGTAGTTTGGTGAGGCGCCAAAGCCCCCATCCGGGACAAAGTACCTGGACGGCGACTCGAAGTTAATGTCCTGCGCGCCGGCTGAGACTGCCAGACCTGCGGCGGCGAGGAAAGTCGTGATCATCTTGCAGCGGTTCATGGTCGGTACCTCAAGGGGAACGTCATGCGTTGCGTGTTTAGGGACAGCCGGCGGCGAAAGCGGTGAGGAAGGCGGCGATGTCCGAAAAATCGAACGACCCGATCGGGGGCGCCAGATCCGCGTCGGGGTCCATGGCGGCAATCGCGCCCAGGAAGGCGACGACATCGGAGAAGTCGAGCAGGCCGGCGGGCTCGGCAAAGTCGGGCACGCAGGGCGTTTCGAAGCAATCATAGAACGCCGCGTTGCGCGCCAGGGTGGTCCCGCCGGCGCTGGCAAACTGGCCCGCGGCGTAGATGTTGCCCTGCGCGTCCACGTCGAGATCGAAGACGGTGGTCTGGATCGCCTGGAGCATGCCCGAGCCCAGCGCCGACCAGGTGTCGGTCGAGGGGTCCCACATCGCGACGTTCGCGACGGGCACGCCTCCGGCAAGGTCGAACGCGCCCGCGACAATGACCTGGCCCTGCGGGCGCTTGGCGAGCGCGAAGGGCGAGGACGCGTTGAGCCCGGTGAGGCCGACGCCCACGGGGTTCCACTGCGCGCCGTCCCAGCGGGCGATGCCGTTGACAGTGACGCCG
>JAJDDH010000301.1 GCA_029260415.1 Phycisphaerales bacterium
TCGGCCCGGCGCTTGAGGCGTTCGATGCGTGAGATCGTGGTCTGCACGCGCCGCCAGCTGGACTGGGACCTTGATACGGCCCGCGTCCAGTCCTGGCGCGACTTGGGCGTGATCTCGAGGTTCTCCCAGTGCACGAGCGTCAGGCGGAGCGGGTGCTCACGCTGGGCGTCGTCGGCCTGCTGCCCGAGACTCTCGATCGCGCCGCGGATCGCCTCGCCCAGGCGCGTCCGCTCGTCGGTGGCGCCCTGCATCGCCCGGGCGCCCTTGTCGCCCGCGTCGATCCAGCGGTCCTGCCCGAGCGCGTCGCCCAGGCGGTCCACGGAGTCATCGAAGAGCGAGCCGATGCCCAAGCGGTCGATCTGGGCGCCGGTGAGCGTGAGGGTGGTGGTCTCGCCGTCGAGGCGGCGCCAGCCCTGCTCGCGCTGGCTCTGCTTGGAGGCGGGCAGGGCGGAGGCGAACCGGGTCTGCCCGTCCACCTCGCGCGCGTACAGCTCGACCTCGCGCACGACCATCGCGCGGAAGGGCTCCTCGGCGTGCCCGCGTGAGGAGGCGAGCGAGGCGATGCTCGCGGCCCAGGCGCTGTTGAACTTCGCGTCCACCTCCACGTTGCCCGTTTGCGCGTCCTTGGTGTATGACGTCGCGGCGCCCATGGTGCCCAGCGGGCGCGAATGGATCGTCTCCGAGCCCGCGGCGAGCACGGTCGCGGCGCTGAGCGCCTCGTTCTCGATGTACGCGTGGAAGATGAACCGGTCGCGGAACTCGTCGAGCACCGCCCGGATCTGCAGCGCCTCGTAGAGATACCCGCCCGGGGAGTCGATCAGGAAGACGATGTGCCTGGCGCTGGCGTCCTCCGCGGCCTCGAGGGCCCTGCGGATGCCCGAGGCCGTGACGTCGTGCCCGATGAACCCGCGCGCGGGGATGGTCATGAAGACGCCCTCGTCCAGCTCGGCGGCGCGAGGATCCGTCCCGCGCTCGGCGCTGGCGGCGATGGGCTCGGGCCTGCGCGTCTTGCGGGGCTCAAAGAAGCCCTCGGGCAGCGGCTTGCGTTCGATGGCGCCGATCTGGCGGCGGTCGAGGGACATGGTGGTGCGGATGCCGTTGAGCTTGGTGTCGAAGGCGATCAGGCGGGAGGTCTCGCTGGTGATGGCGCCCTCGAGCACGCGCCCGTCGCGCATGGTGATCACGTCCGCGCCGGCGCTGGGCGCCAGCAGGGCGAGCGTGAGGGCGAGCAGGGTTGGGGTGCGGTGCATCGGGCCTCCCGGGGTGGTCGGGACGAGTGTCGCAGCGCGCGGGCGGCGGGGCAAGGGCGGGCGCGTCCGGGCCTCTGTACGCACGCTACCCGGCCTTGGACGCGAGCAGGTCCAGGGGTTTGCGCCGGTTCAGGCGGATGATCGCGGGCGTCGCGGCGCAGAGGGTCATGAGGGCGACCACGCCCCAGCCGAAGGCGATCGCGCCCACGGGTGGGTGGGGCGCGAACTCGATGCCCAGCAGCTTGGCGTACAGGCGCATCGCGGCCAGCGAGCCCTGCAGGCCCATGCACGTGCCCAGGATCGCCGCGGCGATGGCGATGATGATCGCCTCGCCCACGATGAGGCGCACGAGCACCCCGCGCCCCGCGCCGATGGATCGCAGCACCCCAAACTCGAACTTGCGCGACTCGATGCCCGCGATGATCAGGTTCGCGACCCCGAAGCAGGCGACGAGCATGGCGCCCACAGCGACGCTGGAGAACACCAGCAGCATGCCGCGGACGAAGATGGCCAGCTGCTCCTTGATCATGCGTCCGCTGCCCGCGTCCAGGACGCCCATGCCGAAGACCGCCTCGCGGAGTCGCTGGATCGCGACCGCGTCGTCGATGTCGTCGGTCAGGTCCACCTGGATGAGCTGCACGGCGGATGACCCGAAGATCCTCGCGGCGTCGTCGCGGGAGCCGAAGACCGCGTGTATCGCCTGGTTCATGAAGTCGTCACCGATGTTGAAGAACTTGCTCGAGAGCTCGAGCCCGGGGCTGGTGACGACGCCCACGATCTCAAGGTGGAACTCCTGATCGTTATGGCGAAAGGTGAACGTGTCGCCCGCGCCCAGGCCCTTGGCGATCTGGAACTCGCGGGCGACGATGACGGCGCCGCCCTCCTTGAGGCGGCGGATGGCGGTCTGCTTATCACCATCAACAAACGTGATCTCCGCCATGTCAAAGAACGAGTCGGGCTCGAAGGCGAAGAACCAGCTCGTGTAGCGCTGCAGGGCCTGGACGCCGAACGCGTCGACCTCGATGAGGTGCTGCGAGATGGCGCTGGTGCCCTCGACGAACTCGAGGTGATTGATGCGGTCCAGGGCCTCGGGTGGCAGGGCGAGCCCCGAGACAAAGGCGTCGGGGAACTCGATCTTGGTGAGCCAGTCGCGGAGGAAGGCCCCGCCCACGGCCCAGATCTCGACCATCATCGCCAGCCCGACCATCATCGCGCCCGCGGTGAAGCCGTGGCGGTAGGGCGTCTGGCGGATCGTCGGCCCGAGCAGCGAGGGGGGCAGGCGGAGCACGCGCGTGAGCAGGGGCGCGAGCACGCGCGCGAGGATGAGCGTCAGGGGCACGCTGAGCAGGAAGTATCCGACGAACATCGCGGGCAGGCCCAGCGTCGCGTACAGCCAGAAGATGGCCTGGGCGTCAGTGAGCGCAAAGACGATGGTCAGCTGCGTGCCCACGCCCGCCAGGGCGAGAAGCGTGACGAGCAGGAGCGTGCGCCGCTTTGGTGGGGCGCCGTGGCTTGCGAGGGCGCGAACGACGGACATGCGGGCCGCCTGCCAGGCGGGCCAGGCGGCGCCGAAGAGGCCAGCGCCCAGCGACCCGACCGCGGCCATGCTCAGCACGCCCGGGGGCACGGTCAGCCCCGCGGGGATCTTGTCGCTGAAGTATGAGACAAAGAACCAGGCGAGCGCGACGCCCGCGGGCAGCCCGATGAGCGCGCCCACGCCCCCGATGATGAGCCCGAGGGTGAGTTGGCTGGAGGCGAGCTGCAAGCGGGTCGCGCCGATGGCGCGGAGCACGCCCAGCTCGCGCTGCTGCTCGCTGACGCCCGTGGTCAGGCCCGTGAGAATGATGAACGCGCCCGAGAGACCCGCGAGGACGATCGCGAGGATGAACCCGAGCTGGCTCGAGGCCATGTTCTTGGTCACGCCCGTGGTGACGCGCTCGGTGGTGGTCAGCAGAAGCGACGGGTCCAGCTCGGGCTTGTGGCGCTGCGCGAACGCCTCGGCGTCGATCGAGTCGTCCAGGTCGATCTCGATCTCGGTGTAGCCTGGGGCGCCGCCCGTCAGGTCCGCCATGGTCTGGCGGACGACGTACGCGCGGGGGCGACCGCCCATCGGGGGCGCCTGGGCGATGCCCACGACGGTCAGCGGGACGGCGCGCCGCAGGAACCGGGTGATGCTGATCGTGTCGCCCACGCGGACGCCGATGCGCGCGTTGAGCGCCTCGCCCGTCGCCCGGTCCACGGGGGTCTCTGGCAGCTCGGGCGCGGATGTGTCGAGGTACGCGACACGCCCCG
>JAJDDH010000302.1 GCA_029260415.1 Phycisphaerales bacterium
CTGTCATACACCAGAAATGATCATACCTCCGCAGCCGATGGGATTTCGCGACGAATCACAGAAACTCAGTCCATTGGGGTAAGGGAATTCTTGTGAGAAATTGTCGTCACGTCCAGCATCTCCCGGGCCGAAACGGCTCTGTGTTTCTTAACGACAGGGTTCTTAGCGCCCATTCAGGGTTTGGCCGAGGTGGATTTGCGTGTGTTAGGAGTGTTCATGATGAATTCTGTAGTTAAGTCAAATGGCTTCAAATTTATACAAATTGGCGTAAAAATCAAGCTGCTTTTTGGGGTCGGGATCGAATTGAATGCATTGACTCTCGACGATTATCTCTATCGGTGAAAGTTTAGTATGGTGATGTGGTCAAGGAAAATTAACCAGTCCAGGATGAACAACGTGCACTCGATGCGGTTCAGCTCGCGCACCGCCACCGCCATACCTCAGTATAGCCTTGCCCAATCCACCTGGCTCAGCATCTTGAATCGGGTACTGTACTCGTAGGCCAGGGCTGCACAGTTACAACCGTAATACGCCTAGCCTAGCCACTAATCAGTATTACCAGGGAACGATCCTGCAAACCATATCGGTCTTGCCCATGCAGTAACGGCTCATCACCAGGGGCGTAGATGTCGTGCGGGGCTGGCTGAGCCGTATCCACTGCAATTCGCCAGGGGTGCCCGTTTAATATCGCAGGAAGCGCAAAATCCACTTTGTCCAGACCCGCATTGAACAACAGACACAACGTTGGCTCGACACTATTAGGTGTATCGATGACGCAACCAAAGGTACGATCCGGGCCTTCCCATTGAGGTACAGTACCGTCCGGACTAAGCCATCGAATATCCTGAGCCGTGTAGAATGTTTCTTGACGAAGAATTTCATGGCGCTTGCGCAGGGCAATCATCTCGCGAGTAAAGCGAAAGATCTCAGAATGTTGTCGCAAGTGTTCCCAGTTATACCAGGATGTTTCATTGTCCTGACAGTAAGCGTTGTTGTTACCACCCTGGGTGCGGCGAAACTCATCGCCACCGAGCAGCATCGGTACGCCACGGGCGAGCAACAAGGTCGCAATGAAATTCTTGATTTGCCGCAGGCGTACCGCCTCAATGGCCGGATCGTCGGTGGCTCCCTCAATGCCGTAATTGTCACTGTAGTTGTTGTTGTCACCATCGGCGTTATTTTCACCATTGGTTTCATTGTGTTTGTCCCGGTAGCTGACCAGGTCGTTCAAGGTGAACCCGTCGTGGCAGGTAATGAAGTTGATGCTGTTAATCGGCTGCTTGCCGCCGTGCTGATAGATATCTGCGCTGCCGGCAATGCGGCTAGCCAGTGCGCCCAACATGCCAATATCGCCGCGCCAGAAGCAGCGCACATCATCGCGAAAACGCCCGTTCCACTCCGACCAGCGTTGCCCCGGAAAACTACCCACCTGGTAGGCGCCGCCCGCATCCCAAGCCTCGGCGATGAGCTTAACGTCGCGCAGGACGGGATCCTCAGCGATGCGCTCCAGTAACGGCGGGTTGGCTAAAAGATTGCCCTGTGCATCACGGCCCAACGCCGAAGCCAGATCGAAACGGAAACCATCCACGTGCATTTCTATGACCCAGTGGCGCAGGCAATCGAGGATATAGTCGCGTACCACGGGATGGTTGCTATTCAGGGTATTGCCGGTGCCGGAGTAGTTCTTGTAGTGTCGCCGGTCGCCCTCCAGCAGATAATAGATACGATTGTCCAGTCCGCGGAAGTTGAGCGTCGGCCCGCTCTCGTTGCCCTCGGCGGTGTGATTGAACACGATATCAAGAATCACCTCGATACCGGCGCGGTGCAGCGCTTTGACCATGGTCTTGAACTCGATCAGCTGACTACCCGGCTCCCGGCGGCTAGCGTAACTTTCCTTGGGGGCGAAGAACGCTACCGTGCTGTAGCCCCAATAGTTGCGCAGACGCTCGCCATTGAGCGGATTGTCTCGTATCAATTCGTTCTCAAAGAACTCCTGCACCGGCATCAACTCGACAGCGGTGATGCCCAGTTCTTTTAAATAAGGGATCTTCTCGATGAGGCCCAAATAGGTACCGGGCTGCGTCACCCCGGCGGACGGATGTACGGTGAACCCGCGCACGTGGTTTTCGTAGATCACCGTATCGGCCCAGGCAAGATGGAGTCGCCGGTCGTCTTGCCAGTCGAAGACGCCGTCGTTCACCAGACACTTGGCCTGCCACAGGGTATCGTCCTCACTCGAAAAGGATAAATCAAGCGCTGGCGACGCCGCATCAAAACCGCACGCGCAGGCGAAGTCCCAGCAGTCTGTCCCCACCAGTGCGGCGGCATACGGATCGAGCAGCACCTTGTGACGATTGAAGCGGTGTCCCAGCTTCGGCTTATACGGGCCATTGGCACGCCAGGCGTAGATTGTGTCCTGGCCGAGGCCCTCAATCCAGACATGCCAGATGTCGCCGGTGCAATGCTGCGCTGGGTCCAGTTTGATGGTTCGGCAGGGCGCCTTGGCCGATGGCGCATCGAACAACAGTAGACTCACCTGCGTCGCATGGCGGCTGAACACCGCTAGGTTCAACCCGCCGCAGCGTTCGTAAGCACCAAGCGGCAACGGCACACCCGCCCGGGTCATGGGTGCGTTCAAAATGGTAACGGTGTCAGCCATGTGATGTGTGGT
>JAJDDH010000303.1 GCA_029260415.1 Phycisphaerales bacterium
CCTTCGACGATCCGAAGAAGGTCGCGACCCAGGCCGCGGACCCGGACCACTGGTTCATGTCCGACGAGGCCAACTCCACGCCCGACCCCACGGCCAAGACCTGGCTCATCGGGCGCAACTCGATCGACCAGGCCGAGGCGGACATCGTCTGGGCCAACCACATGCGTGATCGCATTGTGGACAAGATCGTCGAGGACGGTGACTCCTGGTCCAAGGCCCGCACGGCGTACAACAAGACGCTCTGGAAGCAGTCCAGCGCCAACGGCAAGGCCGCCCACTGGATTGGCGGCGCCTACGTCAACCGCTTCCACAAGGGCGACGAGAACGCCCCGGACCCGGTGCGCCCCGTCGAGCTGGACCAGCAGCGCCGAGCCCTGCAGTTCATCATCGACAACGCGTTCGACGAGAGCTCCTACGGCCTGACGCCCGAGCTGCTGTCCAAGCTCGGCGCGGACCGCTGGTTCGACTCGGGCTGGGGCTCGGAGGCGGACCTGCCCGTGCAGGACACCATCTTGGGCGTGCAATCGAGCGCCCTGACGCAGATCATGAACCCGATGCGCCTGCGCCGGATCATGGACAACGAGGTCCGCGTGCCCGCGGGTGAGGAAGCGCTGACCGTCCCGGAGGTTCTGGTCGCGCTGCGCGACGCGATCTGGAGCGAGAGCGACAGCTCGACGACGCGGTACACGGCCCGGGCGCCCATGATCTCGCCGTTCGATCGCAACCTGCAGCGTGAGCACGTGGATCGCCTGATCTCGCTGGCGACTGGGCGTTCCTGGGGCTCGGCCTCGGGGCGCACCATGGCCTCGCTCGCCCGCCAGGAGTTGCGTGACATCCGCACCTGGATCAACGAGGCGTCGAGCGTGGAGATGGACGAGTACAGCCGGGCGCACCTGGCCGACGCGAAGGAGCGCATCGACCGGGCTCTGGAGGCCGGGTACGTCCGTCGGGACTGAGTTCGGGCCCGATTCAACCATCACCGCCCCCGTCCGGACATCCGGGCGGGGGCGTTTGCTTGCGTCCTCAGTCGAGCATGCCCCTGATCGCCTCGATCATCGTGTCGCAGCCCTCGAAGACCTCAGAGACCCGGGTCGCGGACATGTAGCAGGGTGTGGAGACGATGCGGTTGGCCTCGTCGACGACGACGCCCGTGGGCTCGCGGTTCTCGTGCATAGCGCCGAGGGTCTCGAGGCCCGCCGCAGTGCCCGCGTCTGTGCCGATGGTCAGGCGGGGGCGGAGGTCCTTGCCGAAGACCGCCGCGGCGACGGCGGGCGAGATGCACGCAAACCCGATCGGGCGCCCCGCGCCGTGCGCCTCGCGCAGCACGCGCGAGACGTTCTCATCGACCGAGCAGTCGGGGCCATCGATCGCGAACGTGCACAGGTTCTTCGCGGCCCCGAACCCGCCGGGCAGCACGATCGCGTCGTAGTCGCTGCCCTTGACGTCGCTCAGGCTGGTGATCTCGCCCCGGGCGATCCTGGCTGACTCGACGAGCACGTTGCGCTTCTCGCCCGTGGGTAGCTGCGTGAGGTGGTCGATCGTGTCCAGCTCGCGGTCGGGCGCGAGGCAGGCGTAGGTGTCGCCGCGTCTGTCGATCGCGCGCATGCAGGCGACCGCCTCCTGGATCTCCGCGCCGTCGAACACGCCGCACCCGCTGAGTATCAGCCCGAACCGTGCCATTCTTCGTCCTCCTGCGTCGCAGTGTACGGCGGCAAAAAAGGCGAGGGGCGATCCTTCGATCACCCCTCGCCCAGGTCTGGTTCAAACTCGGTAAACGTCATCGACTGGCTTACCAGGAAAGCCCGATCGAGCCCCGTGCGTAGGGCCGCCCCGCCCAGGGTCGGGCACACGACTGGCCACGACGCCCGGCGCCCCGCCGATCGCGCCACGCGGGCTGGTAGGGCTTCTTGACGCCCACGGAGTGCCCGTAGGACGGGGCGATGACCTTGATCACCAGGCAGTCGCCTTCGTACCAGGAGCGCACGCCGTGCGACCCCGCGAGCCAGCGCACGATCGGGCGATGGCGGTGGCGCATGCGGACGTACACCCTGCCGTTGTCGCACCACGCGTCGAAGCCGAGGCGTTTGAAGGTGTACGCGATCTCATCGTGGACAAACGTGTCGCTCCGCAGCACGTACCGGCGGTCCCCGATCCGGAGTGTGCCCGCGTAGTACGGGTCGTGCTGCGCATGCCCGCCCCGTCCTGCCCCGCGTCGCCCGCCGTCGCCCGCCGAGGCCGGCGTGGTCAACCCGCCCAGCGCGACACTCGCCGCGACGACACCCAGCACGCCCAGTCTGCTCTTGAGTTTGGTTCGCATGATAAACCTCCTTGCTGTCCAACTCGTGGTTCCGGACCGGCGGGGGCGCGCCGTCCCGCCGGCCCGGAAGGACGCAACCCGCGTCCCGGGTCGCAGACCGCCTCGAAAATATGTTTGCTGACACAAACATCGAAAAAGGGCGTTCTGAGCCCATGAGCGGCGATCATTGGAACCAAACCAACCGTAATCCGAACAAGCAGTGGAGAATTCCGAGAGATTGATGTCATACACGGGCCCGCCGAGCGGTTCTGCTCGTAGAGACACGGGCCCGAGCCCGAAGGAGCCGACCGATGGCACAGTTCAACGAACAGGCAAGCAGGGACGTCACGCTGGTCACGGCCCCGTCGCCGAGCGAGCTCTCGCCGCTGGAAGCCGCGATCATGGACGCCTGCAACGAGATGCACGAGGCCCGCGAGCAGGGCGACGCGCCGGGGGCCGCCCGGGTGCGGACGCTGCTGATGAAGCTCGTCGGCCGGTATGACGAGGCGGACGCCGAGGGGCACCCCAACTCCGCGTGGTCGCGCCCGAACCAGCGGGCGCTGGCGCTGAGCGCGTGCGGCGAGGTCGAAGCCGCGGTGCAGGCGGAGATGATGGCGCTCAAGTACGCCGACACGCCGCGCCGGCGCGAGATCAGCCTGGGCAACCTGGCCGACCGCTGCATCCGCCTGGGTCGGTACGAGGACGCGGTGCGCTACTTCCTCGAGGCCCGCGAGGCGGCGCCCGGGAGCGTGCCCGTCATGCTCACCGGCGCGCAGGCGTTGTTCCTGCTCGGTCACCACGACGCCGCGGACAACATCTTCGCCGGGTTCCTGGCCCGCCCCGAGATGCTGGCGCCCAACACCGAGCTCACCGCGTACCTCGACTGCGAGACCCGCCTCCGTGAGATGGCCCTGGATCTGCCCTCGCTCCGCGAGCTGCTGATCCGCTGGAAGGACCTGAGCCCGGCCTAGCGCCCAGGCGAACCGCGTCCTTCACGACATCCGAAACACCTCGACCGGAAGGGGTCGATCATGAACGCTCAAGACCACGACAGATTCTGGCAGCTCTACGAGTCGCAGGCCCGCGCGCCCCTGGCGGGCGCCTGCCGCAGCGCCTCGCGCCGCCTGACGGACAGCTCCATGGACGCCGACGACATGGGCGCCTGGATCGACCAGCGCATCTGGAAGATGCTCGAGCGCAACCGTTTCCCCACCTTCCACGACGACCCCACGCCCGAGCAGGCGATCGAGCGGATCGTCGCCTCCGCGGGCACCCTGGCCCGCTGGGCGTACCTGGCGATGTCACGCAAGCACTTCCGTCGCGCCGAGCGTCAGCGGACGTACATGAACAGCATGTCCAAGGCCGAGCGCCTGTCGATGGTTTCCGACGCGGGCGGCGCCTTCGAGGCTTCCGAGAAGATCAACGATGATCTCGCCCAGATCGCCAAGGCACTGGGCCCCAAGACGAGCGCCCAGCTGGCCGCGTCCTGGCCTGAGAAGAGCGAGCGGACACGCATCGCCATCGCGCTGGGCGCGACCGACGACGAATCCCAGCAGCTCATCGATCGCGCCACCACCGGCGAGATGAAGGAAAACACCGTGCAGCAGATGCGCAGCCGGACCCGCAAGCGGGTCGCGGAGGTCGTGGCCGAGGCCCGCAAGCACGCGACGCTCATCATGGCGATCGCCGGTCTCTCTGTCTTCTCACTCGCGTCCACCGACGCCAAGGGCGGCGAACAGTCCGGCGGGCGGCGCGGCGGCATGACGGCGCCCACGATGTTCGACGTCACCTCCAAGGGTGGCGAGCAGTCCGGCGGACGCGGCGGCATGGTCGCCCCGACCCTCTCCGTCCTGTCACAGGGCGGTGAGCAGTCCGGCGGTCGCGGCGGCTGAGACCGGCGGCACAACCAGATCTCATCACAGGCCCCGGCGGCTCGCTCGCCGGGGTCTTGCGTTTTAGTCGGCGCTCTTGAACTCGCCCACGAGCGCCTCGATCGTCGCTTTCGCGTCGCCGAAGATCATGGTCGAGTTCTCCAGGAAGAACAGCGGGTTCTCGACGCCCGCGAAGCCAGAGCGGAGTGACCGCTTGAGAATGAAGACGTTCCGGGCCCGGTCCACCTCGACGATGGGCATGCCGTAGAGCGGGCTGGATGGCTCGTTCTTCGCGTCGGGGTTGACGACGTCGTTGGCGCCGATGACCAGCGCGACGTCCACGCTCTCCATCGACGGGTTCACGTCGTCGATCTCGGCAAGCTGCTCGTAGGGCACGTT
>JAJDDH010000304.1 GCA_029260415.1 Phycisphaerales bacterium
CCCAGCGCGTACACACCGCTGGCGACAAGCAGGGCCATCAGGATCCAGATCGCGACGCGACGCACGGGCAGCCTCCGCGTTATTGGATCGGGACCGTGTCGAGGAACGGCTCGGGCACGCCAGACGCCTTGATCGCGTCGAGCGCTCTGACGATCGCTTCATACGTCGCGGACTTGTCGCCGCGGACGGTGACCTTCTGGCCGGGGTTCTGATCCACGGCCTCGGTGACGATCGTCCGCAGGGCATCGGTCGAGACCTCTCGCCCGGCGACGATGATCACGCCCTGACTGGTGACGTTGACGATGATCTCCTTGAGCGACACGCTGATGGGCCCGCCCGATTCGGTGTCGGGCAGGGCGATCTGCATCTCGCGCTCGGTCTGCTGGAAGGTGGTCGCGACTAGGAAAAAGATCAGCAGCAGGAAGACCATGTCGATGATCGGGGTGAGCTCGATCGCGGCGCCGCCGTCGGACTCGGGGGATGTGCTCCTGATCAGCATGCCTACGCCTTCACCGCGGGCGTCTGCTCGCCGTTGCGGGCGGGGGCTGAAGATGAGACGGGGTTGATCGCGACGTACCCGGGCGCGGCCGGCTCGGCGTACGTCGCGGCGAAGTCCACCGCGGCGCGGTCGAGCTTCGACGCCAGACCCTCGATGCGGGCGCTGAGCCAGTGGTAGCAGATCATCGCGGGGATCGCGACGAGCAGGCCCGCGGCGGTGGTCACCATCGCCTCGTAGATGCCCTCGGCCAGCAGCTCCGCCTTCCCCAGCGCCTCGCCCGACATCGCGACGGTCTGGAAGGCGCGGATCATGCCGAAGATCGTGCCCGTCAGGCCCATCAGCGGCGCGACCGATGCGCACACGCTCAGCACACGCAGGCGTTTGCGCAGCTGCAGCACCTCCCACTGCCCGGTATCGCCCAGATCCTTCTCGACGAGCTCCAGCGGGTGCCCAAGGCGGTTGACGCCCGAGGCCATCACGCGCGACAGCGGGCTGTCGTCCTGCGCGCAGTACTTCGCGGCCTTGCCCCGGTTCTCGATCGGGCCCGCGTCGAGGATCTTGCGCAGCCCGCCCATGAACCCGGGCGGGATCACGTTGCCCCTGGTGAGCACGACGCTGCGCTCGACGATGACGGTCAGCGCGACGAGCGAGGTGATCCCGATGGGGATCATCATGAGGCCGCCCTTGAGGACGAACGACCAGACCGAGATGGCCGACGCTTCGGCGCTCCCGCCTCCCGCGGGCGCCGCCAGTGTCAGGATGAGATCCACTGCTGCCTCCAATCGGCGCCTCCCTGCCAGGGGCGCCCGAGATGAATCCGGTTAGGGCGCCCGCGCGCCGGGTGGGAGCTGGGTCTTCACGGCATCGAGACGCGCCCGCGCCAGCTCCGCCCAGCGCTGATCCGGGAACCGCTGTATGACCTGCTCGTACTGCTGACGCGCCTGGTGCGGGCGTTCGAGTCGCTCGAGCACCCGCCCCGCCTCGTAGAGCGCCGCGGCGCTCCACTGGTCGTACGCGTACAGGTTGTCCACGCGGAGCAGCTCGGTCACCGCCTCTTCGAGGCGGACCATCGCGAAGAGGCACTCGCCGATCTGGAACTGCGCCCGGGCCGCGGTTGGTCCCTGGTGACGCTCGACCACCTGGCGGTAGTCCGCGATCGCGTCCTCGTGCTCGCCCTTGTTTTCTCTGGCCCACGCGAGCCCGAACCGGGCCTGGAACCAGAGCTCATTCTCCGCGTGGGCGTCGAGGAACCGCTCGTAGGCGTGCTGTGCGTCGTCCCAACGCTGCAGCGCGGCGTGGGCCTCGCCCAGGCGGAGCAGGGCCGTGGGCGCGGCGGGGTCGCCCGGGTGGTTGGTCGCGACACGGTCAAGGTGGCCCGCGGCCCGTTCGTGACTGCCCTGGGCTGCGAGGGATTCGGCGGCCATCAGCCCCGCCGAGGCGCGCAGGTCTGAGTCCGGGTAGCGCTCGTGGAACGCATCGAGCAGCTCGACCACGCGTTCGTGCTTGCCCAGCTTGAGTGACGCGGCGCCCAGGCGGTAGACGCCCTGCGCCCGGACGTCGCCCGGCATCGATTCCTGATCCGACTCGAGCATGCCCACCAGCTCGCCCAGGGCCTCGCTTGCTTCGCCCCAACGCTCCGCGTCGAGCTTGATCCCGCCCAGGTCCAGCAGGGCGTAGGCCCGCAGGCCGCGCTCGACGGGCTGGGCCAGCAGCTGGCGGTACGCGTCCGCCGCGTCGTCGGGCCTGTCCAGCTCGCGGAGCGACCAGGCCCGCTCGTACATCGCCGCGTGAAGGATCTCGGGCGCCAGGGCGGTCATCGCGCTCTCGGGGATTTCGGCGATCTGGTCGAGCGACCGCTGGCTCTGGCCCGCGCGGGAGTAGGCGACGCTGAGGCGCGCCATGGCGCGGGCCCGCATCGCGTGCTCCGGGTGGTCGCGGAGGAAGCTGGAGAACTTGTCGATCGCGCCCTGGCTGTCGCCCGCGACGAGCAGGGCCTCGCCCTGGTCGTAGAGCGCCCGCGCGGCCAGGTCGTCGCCGCCGATCGCGGCGGCCTTCTCGAACCACTCCGCGGCGGCGGCGTGATCGCCTCGCGCCCGGGCGATCGCGCCCAGGTGGCTCATGGTGTGCGCCTCGAATCGCTCGTTGTCGTCCGCCTCGAGCACGCCAAGCAGCCAGGGCTCGCCCTCCTCCCACCGCTTGAGCGCGACCAGCGCCTGGCCAAGCTCGAAGCGGGCGTGCGTGGCGCGCTCGGACTCGGGGAACTCGCTCAGCAGTCGCTGGAAGACGGGCAGGGCCCGGTCGTGGTCCCCCTGACGCTGCATCGAGAGCCCCTGCTTGAGCAGGGCGTCGTCGATGGGCGTCGCGTCCGCGTTGAGCGCCACGGCCCGGGCGAAGAACCGCTCCGCGTCCGCCCAGCGCTGGGCTTCGAATGTTCCGTCGCCCAGTGCGAGCAGGCCCCGGGCGTAGGCGGGGTCGGTGTTGTCCGCGCCGACGACCCTGGCCAGCAGCGGCTCCGCGTCGGCGAACCGCCCCGCG
Organism: Phycisphaerales bacterium; assembly: GCA_029260415.1. Lineage (GTDB taxonomy): Bacteria > Planctomycetota > Phycisphaerae > Phycisphaerales > UBA1924 > JAJRXR01. The sequence goes on from JAJDDH010000304.1 coordinate 3,035, forward strand.
CGGTACAGCGTCAGCCCCAGGCGGTAGGTCGCCCGGTCGCTCAGCTCGGCGGGGATCTCCGATTCAAGCAGCCTGCGGTACGCCTGCTCGGCCTGTTCCAGCTCCCCCCGCATGTACCGGCTCTCGGCCCGGAGCATCGTGACCTCTGGCGCCATCGCGTGGTCCTGGAACGAGGCCTCGTACAGCGCACACAGGGCGAGCGCCTCCTCGTAGCGGGCGCGGGCGTACTCGATCGACGCCGCGGCGTGCAGCGCGTCTGGCGTGAGTCGGTGCCGCGGGTAGCGGTCCAGGAAGACCGCGATCACCTCGCCCGCCTCGTCGGTTCGATCCGCGCGACTGAGCGCGACGGAGCGGTCGTACACGATCTCGGGTCGCAGCTCGCTCTTGGGGTACCGCGCCTCGGCCTCGGCGAGGCGGCTGGCCGCCTCCGTGTAGTCGCCCCGGCGCATCGCGCACTTGGCCAGCCAGTAGTCCGCGTCGTCGTGCAGGTCCACGCTCTCGGACTCGGCAATCGCCTGCAGCATCGGCGCGGCGCGATCTTCCTCGCCCAGGTCGTACCAGACGCGGGGGCGCCCGGGGCGGGGGGGGGGGGGGGGGGGGGGGGGGGGGGGGGGGGGGGGGGGCAGGGGGAGG
>JAJDDH010000305.1 GCA_029260415.1 Phycisphaerales bacterium
CTTCGACGCCAACGTCGCGGGCGTGGACGATCTCGAGTTCGAGCCGCTGCTCGGGTCCGTGGGCGTCGAGCTCTACTTCAAGCCCGACAAGGCGCCCTGGCAGCTCGGGACGGAGGGTAAGAGCGAGGACAGCGACGACACCGAGCCCGAGCCGGCCTACGAGCGCATCGACCTCGGGCTCTCGCTGACGTCGCGCGACGGGAACGTCTACGTCCGCTCCCTCCGCGAGGGCGGCGCCTGCTTCGATTCGGGGATCATCGCTGGTGACGAGCTCATCGCCATCAACGGGGCCCGCGTCAGCTCTGCCGACGTCAAGACGCTCCTCGGAGCGATCACCCCGGGCGAGACGATCACGCTGACGACGAGCAGGCGGGGACTGGTGATCGAGCGGGAGATCACCGCCGAGTCGATGTCCGCGGGCGCGTGGAAGCTCCGCCGCCTCAAGGACACGACGCCCGAGCAGCGGGCGGGCTACGAGTCCTGGCTGCGTCAGGACTGGCCGGGCGATGGGGATGACCAGAGCGACGACGAGGCTGGGGCGCCCTGACTCAGCCCGCGGGCGTCTTGGGCGCAGGCTCGGCAGAGCCGGGCGGGGACCAGACCAGGTACGACCGGACGCTGAGCACCAGCACAACCGCGTTGATCGCGACCCCCGGCATCGAGACGGGCGTCAGGCGGGCGTTGAAGACGATCCAGGCGATCGCGGCGCCCGCGGACCAGAGGAACCCGTCTCGCTTGTGATGGGCCAGTCGCCAGAGCATGAGCACCATGCAGACGCCCGCGGCCCAGTCCACCCCGTCATGACCAGTCAGAAAGTCCATAGCCCGAAGGGTAGGCGGGACTTGTTGGGGCCAGCGTGAGCCCGTAGGCTGGCCCGACGCACAACCGTGAGCCCGGAGCCGACCCGACCATGAGCGACACGACCTACCGCGACACGCCCGACCAGACCAACTCACGCATGCCCGGCGGCGTGCCGTTCATCATCGGGAACGAGGCGGCGGAGCGCTTCAGCTTCTACGGCATGAAGGGCATCCTGATGGTCTTTATGACCCAGCACATGCTCAACGCGTCGGGCGAAGCCGACTACATGAACAACGAGAAGGCCAAGGTGTGGTACCACCTGTTCACGGGCCTGACGTACACCTTCCCGATCCTGGGCGCGATCATCGCGGACGTGGTGCTGGGCAAGTACCGGACGATCCTCTACATCAGCCTGATGTACTGCGTCGGGCACGCGTGCCTGGCGGTGATGGACGTGGCGCCCGAGCTCGGGATGCCGATGAAGACATGGCTCATCATCGGCATGTTCTTCATCGCGATCGGCGCCGGCGCCATCAAACCCTGCGTCTCGGCGCACGTGGGCGACCAGTTTGGCCAGGGCAACAAGCACCTGCTCACGCAGATCTTCAACTGGTTCTACTTCTCGATCAACCTGGGCGCCGCGTCGTCGATGATCCTCACGCCCATCCTGCTGGCCAAGGTCGGCCCGTGGCTGGCGTTCGGCCTGCCCGGCGTGCTCATGGCGCTGGCGACGTTCGTCTTCTGGCTCGGGCGGCACAGGTTCATCCATGTGCCCCCCGCGGGATGGAAGCTGTGGAAGGCCGAGACCTTCTCGCCCGAGGGCGTGCGGGCGCTCAAGTGGCTCGCGCCCCTGTTCCTGGTGTTCGTGATGATGTTCTGGGCGATCTTCGACCAGACCGGGTCGGCCTGGGTCCTGCAGGCCGAGAGCCTCGACCGCAAGTTCCTGGGCATCAACTGGCTCGAGTCCCAGATCCAGTTCGTCAACCCGATCATGATTCTGACGGGCATCCCGATCTTCACGTACGTCATCTACCCGTTCATGGGCAAGTTCTTTGAACCCACGCCCCTGCGGAAGATCGGCATCGGGTTCGTGTTTACCGCGGGCGCGTTCGCGATGTCCGCGATCATCGAGATGTGGATCTCCAGCAAGGCGCCCGGCGTGGCCGCCCCGTTCTGGGAGGCTCTGGGGCAGACGGGCGACGCCCCGGCCGGGCTGGGCGATATCGTGCAGGTCGCGCGGGATCAGGGCTGGACGCAGAACCAGATCAACGAGTACATGTCGCCCATGCCCACCATCGGCTGGCAGTTCCTCTCCTACCTGATCATGACCTCGGGCGAGATCATGGTCTCGATCGTCTGCCTGGAGTTCGCCTACACGCAGAGCCCGCGGAAGATGAAGAGCTTTGTCATGGGCGTGTTCTTCATGGGCGTCGCACTGGGCAACTACCTCGCGATGGGCGTCAACGCGTACCTGGATCACCAGACCCAGAAGACGGGCATCAACCCGCTCGAGGGCGAGAAGTACTACTGGTTCTTCGCCGGGGCGATGATGGCCGTGACCATGGTGTACGTCGTCTGGTCCCAGTTCTACAAGGGCCAGACGTACATCCAGGGCGAAGAGGATCTGGATATCACGGAGCAGGAATCCGAGGCCGAGGGCGTCGACATCCGCTGATCGGTTCGGATCAACAACCCGCTACGGCGCTGCCACGCTCATCGCCTCGATCGCGCTGCGGTACAGGTGCGTCAGCTGCGTGCCCAGCATCACCGCGATGAGCAGCAACACGTGCCCGGCCACCACCACGCCCAGCTCCAGGCGGGTCAGGCGGAAAAGGGCCCACACTAGGGCGGCGTACGCGATCAGCCCCAGCGCCGCCGCGATGATGAATCCCAGCGTGCCCGGCACGAGGATTGGCAGGTGGTACACGAGCTGGAACCCGCCCACGCACGCGAGCATCCGCGCCGCGGCCAGTTCGAGCGCGCCCGTCGGGCGACGCTCGATCCGCGCGGCGACCATCACCGCCGCGACGCCCGTGCCCGCGTGCAGCAGGCTCTGGTACAGCGTGACCGAGACCGCCAGCGCGACGACCCGGGCGCCGGCGCCGTCCAGCCCACCCGCCCGGATGCCCGACGCGATCAGGGCGCCCAGCAGCAGGCCCACGCCCAGCCCGAGCGCCAGTCTGGCGCCGCCCAGCCCGGGGCGGACCAGCGGGGGTTCGGGTTCCGTCGTGCCAGCCTTGGTCCCGCGCGGGTCGGTGATCGTGACCTCGAGCGTCTCGGGCTCGAACGCCGGTTCGGGATCGTCTTGTCGATCGCGCTCCATGCCCGGGGGCGGGATCGCCTCATCTACCGGCTCAAGGTCGATCGACTCGGGCGTGGGATCGTCGCCGCTCTGCTTGTGTTCGACCGGATCAGACACGTGTCCTCCTCGCGACCCCGATCACCGAGTGTGCGGGTTCAGGCCAGCCCGATCAAGCCCGCGAGTGCGTCCCAGACCTCGAACGTCCACGCCGAGATGTGCCCGACGATCAGATCGAAGCCGAAGAAGAACAGCAGCATGAACAGGCCCAGGCCCACCCAGCGCCCGTTCTCGCTCTCGAAGAACCGTCGGTACTCGGGCGAGTAGTGCGCCGCGATGCGGCTGCCGTCGAGCGGCGGAATGGGCATCAGGTTGAACACCATCAGCAGCACGTTGAGGAACACACCCGCGCGGAAGAACACGTGCAGGTTCGAGAGCAGCGGCTGGTCGGCCTTCACGCCCGGGATCCAGTGCCCGCCCGCGACGCCCATCCAGACCAAACCCATCGCCAACGCCACGATGGCCAGC
>JAJDDH010000306.1 GCA_029260415.1 Phycisphaerales bacterium
ACCGAGCCCGGGCAGCGGCGCGCCGGCGGCCCGCCCCGGCGCGACGAGCTCATCGCCCACGTCTGCGCCAGTCTCGGCTGGGACCCCGGGGCCTTCGCCCTGGTGCGCTGCTGCATCGAGTACCCGATCTATGGCTCGCAGGTGCCGATGGTCTTCCCCACGCGAGGTCGCCCGGGTTAGCGCCCCTCGATGTCCACCACCAGCATCCGGTGCTCGGACAGGCCCGGGTCGATCACGTCCGAGCGCGTCGCGCGCACGCGCTCGCCCGTGAACGCCTGATCGATCGCCCACAGCGGGAGGCGGCGCATCCAGGTCCCGTCGGGGCCGACGCCCGCCTGCGTGTGCGAGGAACGGGCGTCGCCAACAAGATGCCGCAACGATCGTGACCCGCGCGGGGTGTTCATGTCGCCGATGATGAGGTCCGGCTCGGGGAATCCCCGCTCGCCCTCGGGCAGGGGCGTGCCGATCCATCTCCCGAGCGCATCGGGAACCAGCGCGGGACCCGCCCACACCCTGACGGCGGCGCCCGCGGCGGACATCACCTCCGCCCGGCTCATCGTCGGGTCCGACGGCAGGTCGGCGATCCAGACCACAAAGGTCTCCTTCTCAAGCCCCAATCGCCCACCCGTGTCGAACTCGATGAACGTGACCCGCCCGGTGTCCCACTCGCTGCGCCACTCGGTCAGCAGCGTCGTGACCCGCTTGGGTCTTGTCACGCCCCAGCGCCGGATCGGGAACCGCCCGCTGACGGTGATGTTGTGCTCGTGCCGCAGATGGACGCCATCGCTGTCTCCGGGCGTCAGATTGCGCAGCGCCTCGAGGATCGGTTCGCGGTGCTCGTCCGAGCGGACATTGGCCAGGATCGCGATGTCGGGCTCCTGGGCGAGGACGACGTCGCCCGCGCCCGCCGCGTTCCGCTCGACCGAGAGGTTCCAGTAGGCGACGCGCACCCCCGGCTCAGAGCGCGGGGCCAGCGCGTTGATGATGTTCAGAGGGCGCCACGACCAGGCCATCCACGCCGTGACCACCAGCGCCCCCACCGCCAGGAACGGGCGGAGCTTGACGCCCCCCATCCGCAGCGAAAGCTTGGAACAGATCGCAGAGAGGATCAGGGTGATCCACGCGAACACCGCGACCGCGCCCGTGGGGATCCAGAACAGGACCTGGCTCCACAGGTGGTCGTCGTTGAACCATCGCCCGGCGCCCCAGGCCAGCACGCCCAGGATCCCCGCCAGCGCGCTGACGCGGGCCAGCATCGAGAGCCCCCGCCTGCGGATCCACGCGATCGGGCCGCGGGGGCGTTTGCTCGGCGGGGATGGCGGCGGGGCCTGCTTCTGACTCACGCGGGATTGTTCGCCCGCCGCAGCCGCGGAGCGCGAGCGACCACGGGTGATCCGCTCCCAGCGTTGGTCCCCCGGGCTCGCTCGCGCTCGCGGCTCTGTTTTCCCTACCATCGTGCCCCAGAGAAGGAGCCTTGCCGTGCCCAGTTCATCTTCAGCCAGCTATGCGACATTCGACTGGTCCAACGCCCGCGTCATCGTCACCGGGGGGGCCGGCTTCCTCGGCAGGCACGTCATCGAGGGCCTCAACGCCCGCGGCGTGACCAGCGACCGGATCTTCGTCCCCCGCTGGAAAGACTACGACCTGACCGAGAAGGACGCGGTCGTGAAGCTCTACGACGACGCGTTCGACGGGAAGTGGAACATGGTCATCCACCTGGCCGCGGAGGTCGGGGGCATCGGCGCCAACCTCAAGAACCCGGGACGCTACTTCTACGCCAACATGGCGATGGCGCTCCACCTCATCGAGCAGGCCCGCGTCCACGGCATGATCGACCGGGGCGGACGCTTCGTCCAGACCGGCACCATCTGCGCCTACCCCAACCACACGCCCGTGCCGTTCTCTGAGGACAACCTCTGGAACGGGTACCCGGAGGTCACCAACGCGCCGTACGGCGTCGCGAAGAAGGCCGCGTGGCAGATGCTCGACGCGTACAAGCTCCAGTACAACATGGAGGGCGTCTACGCCCTGCCGGTGAATCTGTACGGCCCGTGGGACAACTTCAACCTGCAGTCGTCGCACGTCATCCCCGCGCTCATCCGCAAGTGCGTCGAGGCGATCGACCGGGGCGACGAGACGCTGCCCGTCTGGGGCACGGGCGTTGCAAGCCGTGAGTTCCTGTTCGTGGAGGACGCGGCGGAGGGCATCCTGACCGCCGCCGAGCGGATGAACGAGCCCACGCCCATCAACCTGGGCACGAACATGGAGATCACGATCAAGGACCTGGTCCACCTCATCGCCCGGCTCACTGGTTTCTGCGAGAACGACAGCGAACTCGAGTCCAAGATCCGCTGGGACGCGACCAAGCCCGACGGCCAGCCGCGGCGCTGCCTGGACGTGAGCCGCGCCAAGAACCTGATCGGATGGGAGGCGAAGGTCGGGTTCGAGGAGGGGCTCAAGCGCACCATCGCGTGGTTCAGGGAGCACCGGAACGATGCTGAGGCGCGGATGTAAAGCGCAAAGCTCAGGTGATCACGGCGTATAGGTTGGACAACAGCCACACGCACAGCAGCGCGGGCACGCCCGTCCAGCACGCAATGAGCCACCGCGTCCGGGTCTCGTCGGCAAGCCGGTCAAGGCGCCCCCGGGAGGCGACCCAGACGGGCGCCCCAATGGCGCCCATCGCGGTGAGCCCGATGCCGATCACACCGACGACAACGCTGCCGATGTCCAGGCGTGTGCCGTACTGGCGCTCGACCTTTTCAAGCCAGTTCACCCGGGCCCGCGACCCGTCGCCCTCCTCCGGATCGACACGGACACCGATGATCCCGTCGGCCCCAAGGTCGAAGTTGATCACGCGCCACGGGGTCGATTGGGTCCACAGCTGCGCGCCGATCGAGAGTGTGACCAGCAACCCCCACAGCCCGCCCCAGTACTGGACATTCTGCAGGGGGCTGCGTCTCGGTGCAGACTCGGCAGGT
>JAJDDH010000307.1 GCA_029260415.1 Phycisphaerales bacterium
TTCGGGATCTGCCACTCGGTGTTCGTGAGCGACCCGGACGGGGTGGTGGTTGAGGTGACGACGTATGTCGAGCGGTGATGTTTGATCACTCGATCACGCGTACGCGTGCAGCCCAGGCAGCAGCAGGTTCACCCCGAAGTAGGTCCAGAGCATGACGATGAAGCCCAGGACGGAGAGCCAGGCGGTGACGAGGGCGCGCTTCTCGCCGCCCATGCCGAAGCGGGCGTGGATGACGATGAGGTAGATGATCCATGTGACCAGGGCCCAGGTTTCCTTGGGGTCGAAGGCCCACCAGCGCCCCCAGGAATGGTCGGCCCACCAGGCGCCCAGGAGCGTGCCCACGCCCAGCGTCCAGAACGCGAGCTGGAGGACGACCATCTGCGCGCGGTCGAGATCACCGAGCAGGCGGGCGCGGGTGGTTGTTGACTCGTCGTCCCCGAGCGCGCTGGCGGCGACGGCGCCCGCCTCGGACGCGAGCTGCGGGTCGGCGTTCTTGACGCGTCCGGCGTAGAACGTGCCCAGGTAGAAGAGGCTGATGATCATGCCCAGGGTGATCAGCCCGTAGCTGGTGAGCACGGTGGTGACGTGGTACTTGAGCAGGACCGAAGTGTTGAGGATGGCGGCCTCGCGCTCGATGTTGACGCCCGGGATGCCCATCTGGGTGGCGCCGGTGAGGATGAGGAAGCCCGTGCCCGCGGCGGCGGCGCCGAAGAGCCACTGGCGGCGCCAGACCATGATGCCCAGCCCGATGACGGCCGCGAAGAGCGAGATGCCCGTCATCGACTCGAACTGGTTCTGGATCGCGAATCGCTCGGCGATGATGCACCGCGCGGTGAAGCCGAAGGCGTGCAAAGAAATGGCGAGGATGAGCGTCGCGATGCCACCGATGACGAGCCACTTGCGCCCGGATCCGAAGGCGAGAACGAGCAGCACGAGGCTCAGCAGGTAGACCCAGGCGCCCCAGGCGAAGGCGTTGGAGCGGTTGTAGGTCAGCTCCAGATCGCGGCGTGAACCCGGGTAGACGTCGGGGTGGATCGTGGGCAGGACGTCGCCCAGCGCGGCGACGGCGGCGTTGACGCGGGCCGCGTCCAGGGCGCGCCAGGCGCTGCCGAGCTCGAGCGCCGCCTCGCGGGCGGGGTGATTGGATTCGAGCGAGGTGAGCGGGAGCCAGGGTTTGTCCTTGGACTCGGGCGCGACGAGCAGGAGGTTGGAGGCGCCGTAGAGGAAGAGCTGTTGCTTGTTGTCGAGCTGGTTGAAGCCGCGCCGGAAGGGGGGCTCGCCCCCGTGCTCGGCGAACACGGCCCGGGCGTGGGACTCGATGATCTCGGGGGAGAGCCTCGTCCGCTTGTTCCAGATCTGCTGGGCGAGCTTGTCCTCGGGGAAGGCGTGCTCGAGCAGTGAGCGGCGCAGGGGCAGGTACTCGATGTAGAGCAGGGGCTTGTCGGTGTAGTACGCGGGGTCGATGATCGTGTCGAGCAGGGTGAAGAGCGGGTCGGGCTTGTAGGTGTCCGCCTCCTCGCCCTCAGTCGCGGGGATGATGTCGATGTAGTCCTTGCGCCCGGTGATCGAGCGGACGCTCTCACGCGCGAGGGTGTCGAGGATCTTGACGCGCCCGTTGTGACCGACGGCGAGGTTGCGCAGTGGGTCCAGGTCCAGCGTCTGGGCGAAGGCCTTCTTCTGCGCGGGCGTGCCCGCGGGGGTGTTGCTGGGCAGGGCGAAGGGGATGAGCAGGGCGGACTCGTCCGTCACGTTGACCAGGTGCGACTCGGGGTGGGCGTTGCCATCGGGCGCCTGAGCGCTGGCGAGACTCGCGCACAGGGTCAGGGCGAGGAGCGTGAGGACACGGATCGGGTTCATGCTTCGGCTCCGACAGGCGTGCTGGACTCGACGGGCGCGGGGGATTCGGACTCGGCGGGCGGCGGCGCCTTCGCCCGGCTCTGGTGCTGGGCCTTGAGGCGGGCCTTCTCGCGCCGGACGAGCCAGGGCTTGAGGTAGAAGGCCCAGGGGATCCCGACGCCCATGAGGATGCCGCCCAGGGCGATGACGTGGATGCCCGGGTTGTTGCCTACGCCCAGGATGGTGAAGTTGGCGCGGGGCTTGTCGAGCAGGCCCTGATCGACGAGCTTCTGGCTCTCGTTCCAGCCCGACTGGTCCCAGCCCGACTGGCTGAGCTTGAACTGGCGCGGGTTGAGGCCCGACGCCAGACGCAGTGAGGTGTTGGCCAGCCAGGAGCGGTCCTGGCTCCAGTGGTACGGGGCACGGAGCGGGTTGTTGAGCTTGGTGACGTGCTCGTAGGCCTCGAACTTGGCGGTGTTGGTGTTGGGCTCGACGCGGATGACGGATTGATAATCGCGCGGGGCGCCGCGGTGGTCGTAGGCGATCATCTCAAAGTCAACGAGTCTCAGGCGGAAGTCGGGCAGGGCGTGCTGCAGGCGCCCGAAGGCCAAGCGGATCTGGCGCCCGTCGGGGAGCGTGACATCGCGCTCCGTGCCCAGGCCCGGGATGTGCATGTACCGGGTGAACGGGAGCCAGACGACGCGCGACCAGCCCGAGGGGAGCGAGACCTGGACGCCCATGAGCGCCTCGTCGTGGGTGCCGATGCGGTCGTTGCGCCGGTCCTCGACGGGCACGGGGATGGGGCGCTCGAAGCGCCGGGCGTGGTCCCAGCGGTCGGCGAGCTTCAGGTCGATCTTGTCGACGATGTTCTCGATGCGCCCGCCCGGCTCGATGCGGTCGATGACGCGGACCGCCCCTCGGGGCTGGCGGATGATGGCGCGGGCGGATCCGTCGGGGCGCCCGTCGATGTAGACCTGCAGGCGTGAGGCGTCGATGAGCGAGACTTGGATCGCGTCGTCGGCGTCGCGCCGGGCCGGGCGATCGGAGGCGGGATCGACGTTTGGGAGCATGTCCTGGGCGATCTCGGGGAAGCGGTGGTAGACCCAGCGCTCGTAGGTCTCGGCGGGCTCATCGCCCATCGCGGGGGATTCGATCTCGACGATCGCGACGGCGCTGGTCGCGCCCTCGTAGCCCTTGGTGATGATCGGGAACGGGGGCTCGGGGAGGATGTCCTTGACGCGGACGCTAAAGCCCGTGTCCGAGAGGACGCGTTTGACGCCGGGGACGATGGGCAGGGCGGTGCGGTAGGCGCCGCCCTGGCGGGGGATCTCGATGATGAGCGCCTGCTGGGTTCCCGGGGGGACGGGCGCAGCCAGGACGTTCCAACGGGCCTCGTCCATGCCCTCGGTGTACTCGACGCCAAACGCCTCGTTGGCGGAGATGCGGGCCGCGGGCGTGGTGGGCGAGAGCGAGTAGCGGAAGATCGGCTTGGTCGGGTCGGGCGGGGCGTGGTTGTGCCCGTCCTCGGCGGTGTGACCCTCGGGAAGCTGCTGCTCGAGACGCGAGTAGAGCTCGATGGTGCGCAGGGGCTCGGCGGTGAAGCCCGAGGGGATCGGCGCGCTCGGGTCGATGGGCGCCTCGACCAGGTCCTCGCCCGCCTCGGCGTAGGAGGCGTACCCGACGATGCGCAGCTCGATGTCCTGGTCCACCAGGCCCGACGCGCCGGGCGGGACCTTCATGTTCAGGGGCAGGCCCGGGTCGTGCTTCCAGGCGCTGTCGGCGCCCGTGATCGACCAGAGCGAGCGGGCGCCCTCCGCGACGCCGGCGAAGAGGTTGTAGTCGTTGTAGCGCGGGAGGCGGCGCAGCACGCGCTGCTCCCACGCGGGGTGCCCCGGGTTCATGCCCGGGCGCGACTGCCCCCCCACCGCTCTGGTCTGCGCGACGTAGAGGACGACCTTCTCGCGGTCGTAGAACGCGACCTGCGGCGAGCCGGCGATCTCGGGGTTGGACGACTGCGAGGCGAAGAGGATCGTGTCGCCCTCTTTCTTGAACCTGCCGTAGAAGAGGCTGCCCAGGGCGATGAGGACGATGCCCGTGTGGACGGTGAGCACGCCCAGGTTCTTGAAGTTGAACTCGATGCGCCGGATGGTCGTGACGACCATGTTCGTGATGAAGAGCATGAGGACGAGGAACAGGGGCCACCACGAGTAGAACTGGAGCTCGGTCATCTCCAGCATGGGCAGGCGGCGGATGGTCGTCGCCTCGTACGCGCGGACGAACTCGGGAAACAGGCGCAGGCCCGTGCCCGCGATCGGGTCGTGCCGCAGCAGGGGCCAGACGAGCGAGACCCAGACGCCCGTCGCGACGACGCCGAGCGCGATCAGCGACAGCAACGAGACGGCGAAGCGGGTCCCTCGTCCGGCGGGGCGCATCGCCCGGCGGAGCGCGATCACGGGCAGCACCGCGACGACCACAAGAGCGCCGACGAATGTGAGCGCCACGATCAGGTACGTCGGCGTCATGGCGAGCAGGCCGATGGGCACGCTGGCGAGCACGGCGTACAGCGCGACAAACGTCAGCAGCACGATCGCGAGCGAGACGGAGCTGAGGGCCCGGAGCAGGAGTCGGAGCGGCTCGAGCGCACCACGGAGGTGCTCGTCGTCCCATTGCTTGGTCTGCTGCCACTTGCGGCTCATGGGGCCTCGGGGCTGGGCCGCGCCCGTTGTGGGGAGATGCGGCGGAGGGCTTGGAAACGCGGCAGTTGCGCGCTGGGAATCGTACGCCTGTTCTTATGGTTTCGTAGAACAAATCTCGTTTAGCAGGCAGGATTCCTGAGCAGCAGGAACTCGGGCGGGGTGTCGGCGGTGAGTGCGGAGGCGAGGGGGCGGTCCTCTGAGCAGTCGACGGCGAGGAGTCCTGCGATGCGGGCGCCCGGGGTGAACCGGAACGCGCCGGGGTCGAGCCCCAGGGCGCGGGCGCCGTGGGTCGTGCCCATCGCCAGGAGGAGCTCGGGCGGGGTCGCGTCGCGCTGGTGGAGGAAGCGCATCTCGTCGAGGATGCATATGCGTGCCGCGGGACCGGCGCAGGTTTCCGGGGGGAGGTTGACGATGGAGTCGGTCCCGAGACAGACATTTACGCCCGCATCGAGAAGCTCTCGGTACGGGTGCGGACCGAAGTGTCGCTCGGCGGCGAAGTAGGCGCTGGCCCGGGGGCAGTAGGCGACGCTGGTGTTGCTCCGGGCAAGCATGGGCGCGTGCGGGCCCAGGGCGTTGACGTGGGCGGCGAGCAGGGGCGGGTCGAGCGACGAGGCGTCATCCAGGAACGGGGCGAGGTGCTCGATCGGGTGCTTGCCCTGCCCGACGTCGATGTCGTCGGTCCAGACGCCCAGTCGTTCGAGCAGCTCACGCTGGGGGCCCGTGCCCGAGGCGATGAGCTCGATCTCTTCGGGCGTCTCGCTGAGGTGGGTGCTCAGGGGTAGATTGAGTTCGCGGGCCTTGCGGGCGGCCCAGCGGTAGAGGGCGATGGCGACGGTGTTGGGGGCGTGGGGCTGGAGGCCCAGGCGCATGTTTGCAGGGCGGGCGAGCTCGAGGGCGTGCTCGGCGAGGAGGGCGTCGAGGCGGTCGCGGGCGCGTGTTTCGGTGGCGCCGATGCCGAAGAACTCGAGGTAGGACACGCCCGAGAGCGGGGTGTCCCGGAGCGTGCGCCAGGGGGTAAGGGAGGGGACGCCCGCGGGAGCGCCGGCGATGTCGCCCACCGCCGCGGTCCCGCCCCGAAGGAGCAGGCGGGCGCCGTCGAGGACGCTGGCGCGGATGTGGGCGTCTTCTTCGCAGCGCTGGGCGCGGATCTGATCGACCCAGGCGACGAAACCGTCGCTGGGGTCGTGCGGGCGGGGGCCCATATGGGTGAGGTCGAGGTGGGCGGGGGCGTTGACCAGGGGGGGGATGAGCACGCAGGTGGGTCGGTCGATGACCTGGTCGGGCGAGTGCTCGGGGAGCTGCGCGGGCGCGCCGATGGCGAGCAGGTGGATCTCGCGGGCGAGCGGGACGCCGGCGAGGGGGTCGGCGGTTTGGGGCGCGGATGAGACACCCAGCA
>JAJDDH010000308.1 GCA_029260415.1 Phycisphaerales bacterium
GCAGCAGCGGCTCGGCCTTCGGTGTGTTGGGGCTGGTGGTATCAGACATGCTTGGGGTCGAATGCGTCCTGGAGGGCGTCGGAGACGATGTTGAACGCGAGCACGAGGACGAACATCAGGAAGCTCGCGGCGCCGACCTCCCAGAAGAAGTAGTTGGACAGGTCGTCCTTCGAGTTGGAGATCATCGTTCCCCAGCTCGGCTGCCCGCTCACGCCCAGGCCCAGGAACGAGAGGATGACCTCGCTCTTGATGGCGCCGATGAACAGCAGGCTGAAGTTGATGAACATGATGTGGAACGTGTTGGGGATCACGTGCTTGAGCACGATGTAGAACCGCCCGAACCCGATCGCCGTCGCGGCCTGGACGTACTCCAGCTCCTTGATCTTCATGACCTCGCCGCGGATCACGCGGGCGGTGCCCACCCAGAACGTCAGCCCCATCGCGGTGTACAGCTTGACCAGCTGCAGCTCGGGGTATTCCGCGGAGTTGTCGAAGTACTGGTGCCCCGCGAACATGAACGCCAGCACCGCCAGCAGCACGAGGTACGGGATCGACGAGAGCGTGGAGATGAGCCACATCACCGCGCCGTCGACCCAGCCCCCGTAGAAGCCCGCCGACGCGCCCAGCAGCGTCCCGATCAGCACGCTCAGTGTCGCGACGACCAGGCCCACCTGGAACGCGATCTTGATCGAGTAGAACGCCCGGACCGAGATCGACTGGCCCAGCACGTCCGAGCCCATCAGGGTGCGGAAGCTGTACACGAACCCGTCCACGCCCGTGGGCATGGGCATGAGGCGGGCGTAGACCGCGTCCACCTCGTCGAGCGAGCTCGCGACCGCCGCGCGGGCGGTGTCCCTGGCCTCACTCGCGCTCTCGAACTCGCCCAGCAGCGTCTCGACCGCCTCCGCATCCCCGGCCTCGGTCGCCTCGCCCAGTTCATCCTCGATGTCGAAGAGCTCTTCGGCCGCCTCGTCGTACCCCCCGAACACCTCGCCCACCCCGTCGAAACTGGTGAGCATCTCCTCGAAGATGGCGCGGAGTTCCGGGATCGGCAGGTCCGCGAGCTTCCGCTCGGCGAGCGCGACACCGCTGAGCTCCGTTGACGGGTCCGCCATCGACTCGAGGTCCTTGCGGAAGAGGCGCTCCAGGTTGCCGATCTGCCAGTCGTGCGAGTCGTAGCGCAGCTCAATGTCCGCCGACTCCAGGAACCCAGGCCACTTGGGGGGCAGCACACGCGTCTGCAGCCCCTCGCGCGTGCCCACGCTCGTCAGCCCAACCGCGTCGGTCACCTGCGAGGCGACGATGAGCAGGAAGATCGCCGCGTACAGACCGATCACGCCCGTGGCCAGCAGCGCCAGCCTGTTGCGGGTGAACTTGCGCCACGCCCTGGAGCGAAAAAGCCTTCGGATCATGACAGCCTCACCCGGGGATCAACCAGCGCGTACAGCACGTCCGTCGCGATGACCGTCATGATGAAGATCGCCGCGAGCACCGCGACGAAGCCCTGGATCACCGGGAAGTCCAGGTTCTTCAGAGCGTTGATCAGCTGGAACCCCATGCCCGGAATGTTGAAGTAGATCTCCATCAGCACCGCGCCCGTGATCAGGAACGGCAGCGTCGCCATCACCCGCGTGATAATCGGGATCATCGCGTTCTTGAGCATGTGCACGAAGATGATCTTGCGCTTGGACGCGCCCTTGGCCAGCGCCGTGGTGATGTAGTCGCGGGTGGACTCTTCCACCATCACCGCCCGGTAGAAGCGGGTGTCGTACCCGAGTGAGACGATCATCCCGATGATCACGGGCAGCATGTAGTACGAGACCCAGTTCAGCGGCGTGGCGCCCTCACCGAAGAAGAGCGACCCGTACCCGTTGATCTCGAACGGCCAGTTCTCCCCCCCGAGCGCCTGGCGGGGCAGGAACGCCCCGAAGAACTGCCCGAAGATGATGTACACAAGATAGCTCACGCTCATCCCGATGACCGCCGTGATCATCAGCACGCGGTCGACCGTGCGTCCGCGGTAGTACGCGGCGACGAGGGCGATACAGACACCGATGATCGCCGAGAGCCCGAGCGTGGGCACCGTGATGGCAAGGCTCATCGGGATCGAGGACTTGAGCATCTCCCCAACGGACTTGCCGCCCTGGTTCCAGCTTTCTTCCTCGAAGTTGAACGTCACGACGTTCTTGAGCAGGTCGAAGTACTGGTAGACGAACGGGCGGTCCAGCCCCATCGACTCGCGGATCCGGTCGATCTGCTCGGGCGAGGCGTTCTTGCCCAGCTTCATCAGCGTCGGATCCTGGACGCGCAGCGCCAGCATCACGATCAGGATGATCCCGAGGTACACCGGGACGTTATAGATGAGCTTGCGAGCGATGAAGCCCCACATGGGGTCGCGTCCTCTCTAGGAGCCGTGACGTGAGCGGGCGAATGCCCTTGGACCGAGACGCAGCGTGAGACGACGTTATTCGCTCCGATCCGGGTGGTCCATCTCCACGTCAAGGTACTTGAAGTAGGTGTAGAAGGTCTCCGTGGGCTTGAAGTTCTTGACCCACGGGTGGGTGAGGTAGACCCGGGTGCGGGCAAGCGACCCACAGAACGGGGCGTCCTCGATGAGGATGTCACGCATCTTCTCGATGTGGGCCGTCCGCTCGGGACCGATGGGCATCGTCCGGAGCTGGCGGTACATCTCGTCGTACTCATCGTTCCTGTAGTTCGAGTGGTTCGACCCGGGCGACTCGTAGGGCCCGTAGTACAGCTGCAGGTTGTTCTCCGCGTCCGGGTAGTCCGAGCCCCAGGCGAAGCTGAACATGGGCGCCAGCTTGCGGTTGGTCGTGTCCATCAGCGTCGGGAAGTTCACGTACACCGGGTTGATCTGGATGCCCACCGTCTCGAAGTTCCGCTGGAGCAGCTCCACGATGCGGATCGACTCCTGCCCCGTGCTCGTGTAGAAGCGGATGGGCTCGAAGCCGATGGCCTTGCCGTCGGGCCCGATCTTGTAGCCTGCCTTCCGCAGTTCCTCGCGGGCCTTGTCGTAGTCAGCGCCGCGGGTCGAGTTCTCGACCCGGTGGTCGCGGTTGTCCGGGTGCCCGTCGAGCCCGGGGGGGATGGGCCCGTCGTACGCCAGCGCCATGCCGTAGTACAGCGCGTCGTTCATCTCGTCCCAGTCCATCGCGAGGTTGAACGCCCGGCGCAGCGCCTTGCGCTCCTCGGTGTACCCGCCCACCCGCTCGTCCTCCATGTTGAACGAGCGGAAGATGAAGTCCAACAGCGGGACCTGGTCCATCCGGATGTCCTTGGACCGCCAGGCGCGATTGAGCTTCTTGGTCCGACGGCTGATGGCCTCCTCGAACCCGAACTGGGGCACCGTCGTGTAGTCGAGCGTGTTCTCCTTGAACTTCAGCCACATGGGCTGAGCCTCCTCGTAGAACCCGAACTCGATCTTGTCCACCAGCGGGAGACGCTGCCCCGCGGCCTCGGTCAGCCCCGCCTCCACGTCCTCGGGCATGTGCTCGGTCGGGTAGTACACCTCGCGGTAGTTCGGGTTCCGGTACACCGTCAGCCCCGAGCCCACCACCCAGTCCTTCTTGTCCTTGACGATGAACGGCCCTGTCCCCACCGGGCGACGCGTGAACTCGCTCCCGAACTGCTCGACCGCCTCGCGCGGCACGATCGAGAACTGGAACATCGCCAGCTTCCACGCGAACTGCTGGTTCGGCTCCGTCAGCTCGATCTCGAACTCGCGGTCGTTGATTACCCGCATGCCCGACACGGGGGCGTCGTAGTCAAACGCCTCGCCCGCGTCCACCCGCTGGCTCTGCGCTTCCTTGTACTCGTTGAACCCCGCGATCAGCTCGTCCACCAGCCACCAGTTCTCGTACGTGTGCTCCGGGTCCGCCAGACGCTTCCACGAGTAGACCACGTCCTCGGACACGAGCTTGCGACCCTTGTTCCCCGGGAAGCACTCGGCATCGTGGAAGTACACGTCGTCTCGCAGCCTGAACTTCCACAGCTTGCCGTCCTGCTCAACGACAGGCATCTCCTCGAGCAGCAGCGGACGCAGCGTGTACGGGCGCACCAGGTACTCGTACTCCAGCAGCGTCTCGTAGAACGTCGACGCGACCCGGTTCTCGTAGGTGGTCGAACCCTCCACCGGGTCCAAGTCGCCCGGGCCGGCGGTCGTCATCGGGATGCGGATGACCTTCTCCTCGGCCGCGCTCGCGATCGATGGCGCTGCCAGCACGCCAAGCAGCGACAGCGCCGCGGCGCCCGCCGTCGTGAACCAGGCCTTGCGAGGTGTCGGGGTCCGTGTGCTCATCTCGTGAATCTCCTGATGATCGCCGATTCGGGTTTCGATCGGGCCCGGGCTCTCCGGACGCTTTGGAGGGCGCCCGACCCGGGGTCCGCTAGCGTAGCGACGCGCGCCGCGCCCCTCAACGTTGAGCGATCCTCCCCCGCTTCCCGGGGCGAATCCGTATGCTCAGGGCGTGTCGCCCACGGACGGACCGACCCGAGAGACGCATGCCTGACACGATTCCTCAAAAACCCGCACGGACCGCGGCCCCACCCTTCGATCGCATCACCCAGGGCGTTGTCAGCCAGCGAGACCGATCGCTGATCTCCTTCGCCGGCTGCAACTACCTCGCCCTGGCCCACGATCCCCGGGTCATCGCCGCCGCCCACGACGCCCTCGACCGGTACGGCCTGAGCACCTCCGCCTCCCGCCAGACCTCGGGCAACACCCTCGAGCACGACGCCCTAGAGGAGGAGCTGTCCGAGTTCCTGGGCTTCGAGGGCGCCCTGCTCACCCCCGATGGCTACACCGCCAACCTCGCCGCCGCCCAGGCCCTGGCCAGCGCCCACCCCGTCGCCCTGCTCGACGAGCGGGCCCACGCGAGCCTGCGCGACGCCGCGCAGAGCGCCGGGATGCAGATCCACACCTTCGCCCATCTCGACGCCGACGACGCACGCTCCAAGCTCCAGCGGATCGACCAGCCCGTGGTCGTCATGACCGACACCGTCTTCGCGACCGACGCCGCCATCGCCCCGCTGCGCGAGCTGCTCGACACGATGCCCGACAGCGCCGTGCTGCTCGCCGACGACTGCCACGGGTTCTGCGTCCTCGGGCGATCCGGACGAGGCGCCCTCGACCACCTGGGCCTGCAAGATCCCCGCCTCCGCCTGACCACCACACTCGCCAAGGGTCTGGGCTGCTCCGGGGGCGTCGTCTGCGGACCCGCCGACTGGACCGCCCGCGCCCGCGCCACCGCCACCGCGGCGGTCTGCACCACGCCCGCGCCGCCCGCCTCGGTCGCCGCGGCCCGGTGCGCGCTCGCGCTCATCCAGTCCGAGCCGCTCCGCTTCGAGCAGCTCCGGCGCAACACCGACCTGCTCCGCCAGACGCTCCGCAACGCGGGCTTCGCCGTCCACGACCACCCCATCCCCGTGTTCGCCATCTGGCTCGATACGCCCGAGCAAACACGCGAGCTGTCGGACCACCTGATCGACAACGGCGTGTTCGTCCCCGCCAGCGCGTACCCGGGCGGGCCCGCGAGCGTCTACCTCCGCCTCTCGATTAGCGCCAAGCACACGCCAGAGCAGATCGAATCCCTCGCCCGCGCCTTCCCGCCGGCGCGCGCCCTCCACCACCGCTCCGCATGACACCGATCCCCCGAGCCAGACTCCTCGATACCGCGCTCGAGGCGGCGACCCGCGCCGGAGAGGCCGCGCTCGAGCACTTCGGCTCGCACGCGCTCAGTGTCGAGACCAAAGCCGACGGCTCGGAGGTCACCATCGCCGATCGACAGGCCGAGCAGGCCATGCGCCGCGTGATCGAGTCCGCCTGCCCGGGCGACCCGATCCTGGGCGAAGAGTTTGCCGCGCTCAACAAC
>JAJDDH010000309.1 GCA_029260415.1 Phycisphaerales bacterium
GGAGATGCAGGTCGTCGAGTCGGGCGTCTACGGCAAGGCCCTGGTCCTGGACGGCAAGTGGCAGTCCTGCACCGGCGACGAGTTCCTCTACCACGAGCCCCTCGTCCACGTCCCCTGCGCCGTCCACACCGCCCCCAAGCGCGTCCTCGTCTTGGGCGGGGGCGAGGGCGCGACCGTCCGCGAGGCCCTCAAGTGGAACAGCGTCGAGCGCGTGACCATGGTCGACATCGACGGCGTCGTCGTCGAGGCCTGCAAGGAGCACCTCCCCGAGATGCACCAGGGCGCCTTCGACGACCCACGCACCGAGCTGGTCATCGGTGACGCCCTCAAGTACCTCGACGACTCCGGCGCGGACTGGGACGTCATCATCTCCGACCTGTCCGACCCCATCGAGGACGGGCCCAGCTTCCCGCTCTTCACCAAGGAATACTTCCAGCGCGTCCGTTCGGCGCTGGCGCCCGACGGCGTGTTCGTCGTGCAATCAGGCCCCGTCAGCCCGCCCTCGCTGGGCACGCACGCCAAGCTCCGCAAAACCGTCGAGGCTGTCTTCGAGCACGCGGCCAGCTACTCCAGCGACGTCCCCAGCTACCCGGGCCCCTGGAGCTTCATCCTGGGCAGCGCCAAGCCCATCGACACCCGCCCCAGCCCTGAGGCGATCGACCAGCTGCTGAGCAAGGGCACGACCGGGCCCATGCGCATGTTCGACGGCGTCACCATGCTCGGGCTCTACCAGCTCCCCAGGCACATCCGCGACCAGATCGCCCAGGAGACCGAGGTCTTCACGATGGAGCGCCCGCCCACGTTCTTCGGCGCCGGCGTCGCCGCGGGCAGCGCGTGAGCCGATAGGCTGCGCCCATGCCCACCGCCTCCACCCCGCCCGACCGGGGTTCGCTGCTGACCGAGCAGCGCAACCCGAGATCGATGCACCTGGACACGCTCGGTGTCGCGGGCTGTGTCGAGCTGATCAACCGCGAGGACGCGGGGGTTGCCGAGGCCGTGCGCCGCGCCTCGCCCGAGGTCGTCGCGTTCATCGAGCGGGCCGAGCGGGGGTTCAAGCGGGGCGGGCGTCTGATCTACATCGGCGCCGGGACGTCTGGGCGCCTGGGCGTGCTCGACGCATCCGAGTGCCCGCCCACGTTCCAGACCGACCCGGCGCGGGTGGTGGGCATCATCGCCGGCGGCGACGCCTCGCTCCGCACCTCCAGCGAATCCAAGGAGGACCACCCCGACGGCGCCCACCCCGAGCTCGACGCCCTCGCGCTCACGCCCGACGACACCCTCCTGGGCATCGCCGCGGGCGGGACGACGCCGTACGTGCTGGGCGCGATCGAGCGGGCCAAGGCCGCGGGCGCCTCGACAGGGCTCCTGAGCTGCACACGCGTCGATCGCCCGGCGGGCTGTGACGTGCTGATCGTCGTCGAGACCGGGCCCGAGGTGGTCACCGGGTCGACACGCATGAAGGCGGGCACGGCGACCAAGCTCGTGCTCAACACCATCAGCACCACGCTCATGGTGCGCACGGGACGCGTGCATGAGAACCTGATGGTGGACCTGCGCGCCACCAACGACAAGCTGCGCGACCGGGCGCTCCGCATCGTGGGAGAGCTGACCGGGCTCGATCGGCATGCCTGCGCCGCACTGCTCGAGCGGGCGGGCTGGAGCGTCAAGGCGGCGGCGGTCATGCACGCACGGACCCTGCCGCTGGACGAGGCGACTCGGGTCCTCGACCACGCGGGCGGGCGTCTCCGGGGCGCGATGGAGGGCTAAGCCCCTTCTCGGACGTGCCTGCGGGTGTCCAACGCACGATCCTGGCGCAGCGTCGGCCCGATCGCTGGCGACGACCCCGGGGCGGGGTACGTTCTGGGTATGCGGCCTGTAACGAAGATCCTGACCGCCGGCGGCGCGCTCGCCTGCCTCCTGCTCACCGCCTGCGCGTCGACGCGGACCGTGCGCACCAGCGCCGAGCGTCCGACGCTGCACCGCCCGATCGCGGCGCAGTCCGGGTGGGACGCGGTGCTGCCCCCGCCCGAGGTCGCGATGGACCAGCGCTGCGTGGATCGGCGCCTGCTGCCCGAGGCGACGCGTCGCGACGCGTCGCTCTCGATCAGCCGTCCCGAGGCGATCGACGCGATCACGAGTTCCTGGCCCGTAGCGCCCACGCCCTCGCTCGATCGCGAGCGGACCGGGCGGACGAGCACCAGCCCCGAGCGGTTCATCTACTCGAGCGACTACGAGCCGTACTACCGGGGCTCGTACCGCCAGCGTCTGTACCGGCGCTACTGAGCGGGCCCGCTCAACCTGACATTCCAAAAAACAGCCCGGCCGCCTTCGGGCGACCGGGCTGTGAGTGCTTGTGCGCTCACGGAGGATCAGTCGTAGAGCGCCGCGGTGGGCGGGAGCTCGACGTTTCGGAGCTGGAGTGTGGTCTCGATCCGGAAGTTGGACTGGGTCCGGTGACGCTCGGCGAAGAAGAAGTCGAGCGAGTAGGTCTCCCCGTCCTCGAGCCAGTCGAGGCGGTCGAGATCGATGGTCTGGCTGACCTTGGAGTGGACGCCTCCGATATCGATCACGAGCTTGCCGTCGATGAAGACGTACACGTCGTCGTCGCCGGTGAAGGTGAAGACGAGGCCCGCGTCGCGCTCGAAGGCGAACTCGGTGGAGAGGTGGAAGGTGAAGTGGAAGTTTTTGCTGTCGCCCGAGGAGTTGCCGTAGTGTTCGCCGTTGATGGGGAAGAACCCGCCGGCGTTGGCGAAGACGCTGTCCTCGCGGTCGTCGAAGGTGTAGACCGACGAGCCCTCCTGGCGCTGGAGCGTCAGGCTGAGCGGGGCGGCGCTGTTGACGCCCGGGACATCGGTGAACCACATGTCGAAGTTCTCGGCGGTTGTGGACGCGCCGGTGCTGGACGAGCTGACCGAGCCCGAGGTGTCGCCCTCGCGGCTGGAGATGTAGTCACGCGGGGACATGATGTTGCGTCCCTGGGCGTCGCGCCAGTTGGAGCCGACCTTCTTGCCGGTGGAGCGGAAGACCGGGACGCCGCGCTCGTTGAGCTCGTCCGCGACCATGTACATGTAGTGCCCGAACCCGGAGCTGGGGCGGCGTTCAAAGTCATCGTGCCCGCCCTCGGCGTTGCGTTCGCGGAAGTCGCGGACGACGCCGCTGAGCGTGATGGTGTCGGGCAGTTCGGCGTAGGGGTCGCTGCCGTGGGAGCCGCCCGAGGTCCCGCCCAGGGGGCCCTGGGCCATGGAGAGGGTGGAGAAGCCAACGATCGAACCAACGCAGGCGATCATGGCGCCCTTTCGGGCATACGAGTTCCTGGAGCTGCTGTGCATGGTGTGAACCTCCGTCGTCGCGCCGGGCCAGCCGGCACGGAATGCCTTAGAACGTTCCGGCGATCGTGAGGACCGCCGACTGCCCGCCCGCGAGCACGATTGCCGCGATGCCGAGCGCGATTCCAGCGACGAGGAGGAATCCCTCCGCACGACCGATCGCCGGGTTGTGTGATTGCTTGCTCATGTCCTGTCCTCCGTGAGCGGGGCGCGACAGGCGCCTGCTCAACGTTGAATGTGCGATTCAAGATCCGCGCAAACCAGCGTTAATCCCGCAGATTCACACGCCCGGTTCGGGTTGGACGGGCGCGGACGATCCTGCCGCGTGCGCCGCCTGGCGCGGGTGCCAGCGACTCCCCTGCAACGGCAAACGCCCGCGCGCCAGCGTGGGGTCGCTGGCGCGCGGGCGCGATGATGCATGGTCCTGGTGCGGGGCTTAGTCGTACAGAGCCGACGTGGGGGGCAGCTCGACCTGACGCAGGTTCAGCGTGGTCTCGATGCGGAAGTTGGACTGCGTCGTCCGGCGCTCGGCGTGGAAGATGCTCAGTGTGTAGGTCCTCCCGTCTTCCAACCAGTCCAGGCGGTTCAGGTCCAGGAACTGCTCCTTCTTGGAGTGCAGCCCGCCCAGGTCGATGACGAGGCGCCCGCCGATGAAGACCCACACGTCGTCATCGCCCGTGAACTTGAAGACCTGCTCGTCGTCGGCCCTGTAGACGAACCGCGTGGAGATCTGCGTGGTGAAGTGGAAGTTGTGCCCCGAGTCCCCGTAATCGCCGTACAGCTCGCCGTCGATGGGGAAGAACCCGCCGATCTCGGTGTACGGGGCGTCTGACCCCGAGTCGAAGATATACCGGTTGGAATCGCCCTGGCGCTTCAGACTGAGCGGGACGACCGTCGCGGCGTTGACGCCCAGCACATCCCGGTACCACTGCGAGAACGATTCCTCGGAGTAGAGCCCGTTGCCGGGGCCTCCGGTCTGGAGCTCGCCCTCCTCATCGCCCAGCGAAGAATCGAACGTGGCCGGGTTGATGGGGCGCCCCGATGCGTCGCGGTACTCCGCGCGGATCTCCTTGCCGCGAAGTGAGGCTGCAACCGGGAGCCCCTGGACGTCCAGCTCGTCGGCGACAAGCCCGACTGTCGTCGAGCCCGCGTAGGCCTGGAAGTCCGGGTGACCGCCCTGGGCGTCCTTGGGGCGGAAGTCGCGGATGACCGCGTCGAGCACGATCTCCTGGGGCAGGCTGTCGCCCGCCTGCGCCGGGTAGCCCTGGTTCGCGCTGCTGGCAGACGCGGTAAAGAGCAGCGCCGCTCCGATCAGGGCGCCGCCCGCGATGATGGTCCCGGTCTTGGCCCGCAAACGCCCGGCGCTGGTGCTGCTGATGTCGTCACCCATCCCGAATCCTCCGCTGTTCGGACGCCCCCTCGGCGGCCGGGTACCCAATCGAGCCCCACGCTCCCAGGCGGCATGCGACACGGTCGCGACGGTTGCCTGGGATGCTCTGCACCACACAGACTCAGAAACAGATATCAAGGCGTCGATCCAATTTGCACAACTTCTCGCCCGGGGATGGGTCTGTGACATTCGACCGGTTTGGTTGGGGATGGGGCGTGGGCTTGGGCGCCCGGTCTGGCGGGGGGCTATCCTGCCCAAAACGCCCGTGGACGGGCCAGAATGACGGGAAAGACACATGGAAGTGTTCGAGATTGAGGGCGGGAGCCGACTCGAGGGGCGCCTGCGGGTCAACGGGTCCAAGAACGCGGCGCTGCCCCTGATGGCCGCGGCCCTGCTGACGGACAAGCCCGTCACCCTCCGCGACGTGCCCGACCTGGCCGACATCCGCAACATGATCCGCCTGCTCAGCGAGCTGGGCTGCGAGGTCGAGGCGGACTTCGAGCCCGACGCGGACTCGGGCGACCGCTCGGTGGTGATCAGACCCGTTGACGAGACGCACTCGCACGCGAGGTACGAGGTGGTGCGCACCATGCGCGCCAGCGTGTGCGTGCTGGGCCCGCTGCTGGCGCGGCGCGGCAGCGCCCGCGTCTCCATGCCCGGGGGCTGCGCCATCGGCGACCGCCCAGTGGACCTGCACCTGCGCGGGCTCGAGGCCCTGGGCGCCCGCGTCAGCCTCGACTCGGGCGATATCAGCGTCAGCATCCCCTCGTTCGAGACCGGCGGGCGCCTGCGCGGCGCGACAGTCTTCCTGGGCGGGTCGTTCGGGTCCACGGTGCTGGGCACCGCCAACGTGCTCAGCGCCGCGTGCCTGGCCGAGGGGACCACGGTCATCGAGTCCGCCGCGTGCGAGCCCGAGATCGTGGACCTGGCCAAGCTTCTCAACGCGATGGGCGCGAGGATCACGGGCGCGGGCTCGCCCCGCCTCGTGATCGAGGGCGTCGAGTCGCTCGCGGGCGCGGACCACCGGGTGATCCCGGACCGGATCGAGGCCGCGACGCTGATGGGCGCCGCCGCGATCACCAACG
>JAJDDH010000310.1 GCA_029260415.1 Phycisphaerales bacterium
CCACCGGTTCCGCAACGTGGACCTGCTGGTGATCGACGACATCCAGTTCCTGGCCAAGCGTGACCGGACGCAGGAAGAGTTCTTCCACACGTTCAACAGCCTGTACCAGAACAACCGCCAGATCATCCTCAGCTCGGACACGCCGCCCGAGGAGATCCCGCACCTGGAGCAGCGCCTGGTCAGCCGGTTCAAGTGGGGCCTGGTCGCGAACATCCAGGCGCCCTCGTACGAGACGCGCGTGGAGATCCTGCGGTCCAAGGCCGCGCTGCGCGGCTTCGATCTCGACGAGCAGGTCGCCTGCTACATCGCCCAGCACGTGGACACCAACATCCGCGAGCTCGAGGGCGCCATCACCATGCTGCAGATGCAGTCGAGCGTCAGCGGGCGCGAGATCAACCTCGAGCTGGCCCAGGACGCGCTGGCCGGGCTGGGCGCGGCGCCCGCGGCCGACGGACCAACCATCGAGTCCATCATCCACACCGTCAGCGAGTTCTACTCCGTCCGCAAGGCGGACCTGCTGGGCAAGCGCCGGCACAAGTCCATCTCGCTGCCCCGACAGGTCTCGATGTACCTCGCCCGCGAGCACACGCGCCACTCGCTCGAAGAGATCGGCGCCCACTTCGGCGGCCGCGACCACACCACGGTCATGCACGCCGTGCGCACCGTCAAGGCCCGCAAGACCGACGACAACGACTTCGAAGCCGTCGTCCGCTCGCTCGAGCAGCAGGTCAGGCGCCGCCGCCCCGGGCGCGACTGATCCCCACGCTCTCCATCCGCAGTCCCGGTTTCTCGTGCGCCGAAGTTGCGCCCGGACGGACGCCCAGACGCCCCTGCGGCGATGTGGATAGCCCGTGCAGAAGCGCTCGGTGTTCGGCGCTTGAACGGCGCAGCGAGCGGCGGCGCAACCGACAACTTCGCGTCGCTCGACCCGCCGCCTGTTCGGAACGCGCCAGGGCGCTGAGAGCGACAGCCATGCGACAGGTTTCCACTGCCCAGATTGGATCGCAAGCTACTGGTATTGAAGCAGTTGCAAACTGGCCCGGGCCGCTCTCCACAAGCGCCAGGCTCAATTCCTATGGAAGAAGAGTTCTTTCTCTCTATCAGGAAGAGAAGAGAATCCAGCGACACCCCGTCGGTTCACTCGGGTCGATGTTCGGGTCCGCCCGTTCCCGATGTGGAAAGACGCGTGGACAACCCCGGGTCTACCGCTGGCACGCCGGGCAGGAGACGGTCGTCCGCTGAGCGATCTGCTCGCACAGGAGCGGCCCGCCGCAGACCTTGCAGGGGTGGCCGCCGCGCCCGTAGACCTTGTGGGCGAGCTGGAACGCGCCCGGCGCGCCCTCTGGGGTGGTGTGGTCGCGCAGGCTCGAGCCCTTGGCTTTGATCGCCCTGGTCAGGATCCGGCGGATCTCCCGCGCCAGGCGGGTGTGCTCGGGCTTGGTGAGCGAGCCCGCGGCGCGGCTGGGGCCCACGCCCGCGGCGAACAGCGCCTCGTCGGCGTAGATGTTCCCCACGCCCGCGACGCGTGTCTGGTCGAGCAGGGCGCCCTTCACCGGGCGCCTGGAGCCCGCCAGAGCGACGCGCAGCTGTGCGGCGGTCAGCGAGAGCCCATCGGGCCCAAGACCGCTCCAGCGGGCGTCACGCAACGCCTGGAGGCTTGGGAACGCCCAGAGCCCGCCGAAGCGGCGCGGGTCTCGGAAGACCAATCGGGCGCCGTCGTCGAAGCGCCACTGGGCGTGCACATGCCCGAGCGGTTCGGGATTCGTGTCGGTTGAGAGGCGCAGCTGCCCGCTCATGCCCAGGTGGACGCACACTGCTCCACCATCGCTGACGATCGCCAGCTGCTTGCCCCATCGGCGCAGCTCGACGATCCGGGCGCCCTCGAGCAGGTCCGCCCGGCGCACGCGCTTGGGCTTGGCGCCGCTCTTCGAACGGGAGAAGCCGCCCGGTGGGTCGCCCGGCAGCACGAGCATGTCGCGCCGGTGGAGCTGGGCGCGGGTCACGCGCCGCCCGATCAGGCGCTGATCGAGCGCCAGGCGGATCGTCTCGACCTCGGGCAGCTCGGGCATCAGGCGCCGTCCGTGCCCTTGGCGCGAAGGGTCCGGAAGAACGCCCGCAGGCGGTCGGCGGATTCTTCGCCCAGCACACCCGCGATGACCTCGCACCGGTGATTCAGGCGTTCGTCCTCGAGCAGGGTGTACAGCGAGCGGACGGCGCCGCCCTTGGGGTCGTCCGCCCCGTACACCACGCGCCCGACGCGCGCGTTGACGATCAGCCCGGCACACATCGGGCATGGCTCGAGCGTGACGCACAGCGTGCAGTGGTTCAGGCGCCAGTCCCCCACCGCCGATGCGGCGCGGAGGATCGCGATGTGCTCGGCGTGGG
Organism: Phycisphaerales bacterium; assembly: GCA_029260415.1. Taxonomy (GTDB): domain Bacteria; phylum Planctomycetota; class Phycisphaerae; order Phycisphaerales; family UBA1924; genus JAJRXR01. The sequence goes on from JAJDDH010000310.1 coordinate 2,386, forward strand.
CGCTCGGGTCCCGGTCCGTCTCGCGCCGGTTGAAGCCCTCGCCCAGAACGGTTCCTGTCGCGGTGTCATACACCACGGCGCCCACGGGGGTCTCGCGCATCGCGCTCGCCTCGTCGGCCAGCTCCAGCGCGCGGCGCATCATCGCCAGATCCGTCTGGCTCGGGTTCACGGCGCCCTACCCATCGCCCGGCTCGTCAATCGGCTCGGACCCCGCGGGCCAGACCCGCAGCAGGAGCATGCCCAGCTCGAAGAGGAGATACAGCGGGATCGCGAGCAGGACCATGCTCAGCGGGTCGGCGGGCGTGAGCAGCGCGCCCGCCAGGGCGCACGCCCCGACCGCGTGCCTGCGGTACTTGGCCAGGGTTTGGCGCGTCACGATGCCAGCCCAGCCCAGCAGCAGGACGACGACGGGGGTCTGGAACCCGATGCCGAACGCCAGGCCCATGTTGAGCAGGGTGCGGATGTACTCGGAGATTTTGTACTGCTGGCTGATGCCGGCGCCGCGGGTCATCTCCGAGCCCACGATCTTGGGGACGCCTTCGCTGTCGATGGCGTAGCACAGGCGGCGCTGGAGCAGCTGCGTGTTGAACCACTCGCTGCCGACGGCCAGCTCGCTCGCGGGCGGATCACCCGCGAGGACGGGGACCGTGCCCAGCGTCACGCCCTCGGGCAGCGGGAAGGTGTTCACGTGAGATTGACCGATGCTCGAACCGAAGGTGATGAAGAACGCGAGGATGACGGGCAGGATGACCCAGTACAGGAACGCGATGCTCGAGAGGGTCAGCAGCGTGGAGAGCGGGCCCAGTCGGTAGAAGAACTTCCGCTCCGACGAGTAGAGCCCGGGCGCGACGAACAGCCAGAGCTGGTAGAGGATCCAGGGGCTGCCGATGAGGACGGTGAGGATGACGGCCACGTGCACGACGCTGCCGAACGTCTCGAACGGGGCGGTCGCCAGCAGCGTGGTGGGCTGGCCCCCGGCGCGGAGCTGCTCGCGGGCGGGCTCGATGAGCACGTTGAGGATCGGTCGCCCGAACGAGAACGACACGATGAAGATCGGGACGATGCCCAGGATCGACCAGATGAGGCGTTTGCGGAGCTCCTCGAGGTGATCGCCGAAGGACATCGTCGCGAAGTCGTTGGGCGATTCCCGCCCGGGCAGGGCAGCCGGGGAGCGGGGCGGGCGGTATGGGGTGTGGTCGGGATCGGCGGTCACGCTGGGATCATCCTCGGCCCTGGTGGCGCGTGAGCATAGGTGTTGAGCGCCGGTCCCCGGCGAGTTCTGGGACGATGGGCGGGGAGCCCGACGCGGGGATTCGTGGGATTGCCCGAGATCCTGACGGGCGGGGGGCCCGAGCGCATCCGGGTTGGCTGGAGGGTCTGTTGGACGAAGGACGCGAGGCGGCAGGGCAGGACGTTGTCGGCGCGATCGCCGGCGATCGCGATGCGCTGCGCCGCCTCTGGCAGGAGCACCGCCGATGGGTCGCGACGATTCTCATCGCGCACAAGCCCCGGGAGTGCGAGGTCGAGGACCTGCTCCAGGCGGTGGCGGTCCAGGTGGTGCGGAAGCTCGGCGAGCTGCGCGACCCCGGGGCGTTCAGGCCCTGGCTGCGGACGATCGCGGTCAACGCCGCCCGGGCCGAGGGACGCAAGATCACCCGGCGCGGCCCGACGCTGCGCCTGACCAGCGAGACGCCCGGCGCCCCGAACGGTTCGCCCGTGGACGGCGCCGACGAGGTGGAGCGCCTGATGGAGCTGGCCCGCGAGCTGCCCGAGAGCTACCGCGAGCCGCTGCTGATGCGGTGCGCCCGGGGGATGAGCTACAAGCAGATCGGGGCGATCCTCGACCTGCCCGAGACGACGATCGAGACGCGCATCGCGCGCGGGCGGCGGATGCTGCGCGAGCTGGCGGGATGCGAACAGACCCCAGCGGGCGCGGGCAAATCGGGCAAGCGCCCCGGGCGATGGTCGGTGGTGGTATAGAGATGCGCAAGCACACGGAGGCGCTCCGATGAGCGACGAGACAAACAGCAATAACGAGCGGGCGATGAGCGACGACGCGCTGCGGCGCGAGATCCTCATCGGTCGCGTGATCGACGGGCAGGCCCTGCCCGACGACTGGGACGCGCTGCGCGCCCTGGCCGAGCAGGACCCGGCGGTCTGGGACGACCTCAACGAGACCCAGCGCCAGCAGGAGCTGCTGTGCGCCGGGGTGAGCCGGGTGACCGCGGTCGCCGACGAGATCGAGATCGACGACGCGCTCGTGGACCCCGAGCCCATGGTCAGGCGCCTGCGCCTGGTGGGGAGCTGGGGCGGGTGGGCCGCCGCGGCGTCGCTGGCACTGCTCTGGTCGCTCGGGATCAACCCCCTGCAGTCCGGCACGGGCGGGCAGGCCGCGGGCCCGTTCGCGACCCTGCAGCCCGATCTCACGCCCGACGACGCCCTGAACCAGTACCTGGACACCGGGCGCGAGGCCGGGCGGGTGATCCGCGAGGTGCCCGACCGGGTCGTGGTCCGCGCCGAGCCGCTCAATGGCGGGCGCCAGGTCGAGGTTCTTTATCTGCGCCAGATCCTCGAGCGTCAGATCGTCAGCCAGGTCTACCGCGAGAGCGTGGACGAGCTGGGCAACGAGCTGGCGGTGCCCGTCCGCCTGGAGCCCGACACGAGCGGCGGCTCGATATGGTGACGGGCACGGGCGACCGGCGCATCCATGTTCGAAACACCCCCTGACCCGACGGCCAGGGACGACTCAACCGACACAACCGACCCCCACGCGAACCAAGCGGGAGAACGCCTGATGAACAGCACGATGAAACTCCGGATCGCCGCGGGCGCGGCCGTCTGCGGCGCGCTCGCCGCCCATGCTCTGGCCCTGACGCCCACCGAGCCCGAGGTGAAGGTCGTCACGCAGGTCGTCGCCCCGGCGGTCGTCTCGGGCGTGAACTTCACGGCCGTCGCCCCGTGCCCGCCCGACGAGACCGAGGAGGCGCACCGGGCGCACTCCAAGTCGCACAGCAGCAGCTCCTCGAGCCACCGCGTCGTGATCAAGCAGGACCACGGCGACGGGCAGGTCTTCGAGCTCAAGATGGACGGGGGCGACATCGTCATCCTCCGCAACGGCGACCGCGTCCAGCAGAAGCACATCAAGAAGTTCCCGGGCAAGGTCATGGTTCTGGGTGACCACGGCGACGAGCTGACCACCTTCGAGCTCGAGGGCATGGGCCAGGCGCCCAAGGCCGGCAGCGTGCAGAAGCTCTGGGTCGGCGAGGGCGGGCGGGGCAACGTGATCATCGATCGACAGGGCGAGGATGGCAGCGTGGTCATCGATCGCCAGGGCGGGCACGCGTTCGCGTTCGTGACCAAGGGCGATGCCCAGCTCGGGGGCGATCACCCGCCCGTGATGCTGGGCATCATGCTCGGCGAGCCCGGCCCGGCGCTCCGCTACCACCTGGGCCTGAAGGACCACGACGCGATCCTCGTCGAGGGTGTGACCAGGGGCCTGGCCGCGGACCGCGCGGGGCTCAAGACCTACGACGTGATCGTCTCGGTTGACGGCTCGGGCGAGGCCAACGGCGACGTGCTGCACAAGGTGCTCTCCAAGAAGAGCGCGGGCGACGAGCTGCGTCTGATCGTGATGCGCGGGTGCGACAAAGTCCGCGTGACCGCCGAGCTGGACGAGTACAACGCCGGCAAGCTCGGCCAGAGCAAGGGCAACGTCCGCTTCGGTGTGACACCCGACGCTGTGCAGGACGTGTTCAAGTTCCGAACCGCGCCCCCCGCCGCGCCGGGGCGCCCGTTCGTCTGGGACGACGACCGCAACGAGCTGCTGCACTCGCTGCACGAGAAGCTCCGCGGGCACATGAGCGACGAGCAGCTCGAGCAGACCCACAAGGCCCTCAAGGAGGCCCTGGGCAAGATGGACTTCGAGTTCGAGTTTGATTCGGACGTCGCGGGTGTGATGGAGTTCAAGTGGGACGGCAAGGACCACAAGCTCGTGATCCCCAAGGGCGGGCAGTGGCGCGGGCTCGTCGAGAAGGAGCTCCCCCAGCTCCACCGCGAGATCGAGCACAAGGCCGAGGACGCCCAGCGGCGGACCGCGGAGATGCACGAGCGTCTCAGCGAGCGTCTGGTGAAACTCAGCGAGGAGATCGAGCGTCTGCGGGCATCGATCGAGGACCGGGACTGATTCCTTTGGGGGGAACGTGAAACCCCCCGGACAGGTTCCCATATACCGAGTAGCAGGCCCCAGATCCCCACGGGGCCTCCGCGGCCGCGTGTCGAGACCCCACGCGGCCGCATTTCT
>JAJDDH010000311.1 GCA_029260415.1 Phycisphaerales bacterium
TCCACGCGGCGTGCCAGGTGTCGTTCACCGACGTCACGGCGGACACGGGCATCTCGTGCGTCTACCAGGGCCCCGGGGGTCTGGGCGCCCCGTTCATGGGCGGGGGCGGCGCCGCGGGCGATTTCAACAACGACGGGCACGAGGACCTGTTCATCCTCTCCGGGGGCGACGAGCCCGACCACCTGTACATGAACCAGGGCGACGGCACGTTCGTCGATCGATCAATCGACGCCCTCCTGACCCGCCGGCACATCGGTGTGGGCATCGCCGTGGGCGACGTGGACGACAACGGATGGCTCGACGTCTTCATCTCCAGCTGGGGCGACGTCAACGCGCCCGGCCCGGGCCAGCACCTGCTCTACCTCAACATGGGCCTCGACAACCAGGGCGTCCCCATCTTCGTCGAGGTCGCCCAGCAGACGGGCGTGGGCACGACCAGCGCCAGCGTTGCCGACGGGTTCGGCGCGGCCTTTGGCGACTACGACCTGGACGGCGACCTCGACCTGGCCGTCGCGGGGTGGGTGACCGACTCCTACGGCAACCGCCTCTTCCGCAACGAGGGCGTGGACGCCTCGGGCGTGCCCCTCTTCACCGACGTCACCGAGAGCGCGATCCTGACCGACATGCGCACGGTGCACGGGTTCAGCCCGCGCTTCTGTGACATGAACAACGACCTCTACCCCGAGCTGCTCTGGGTCGCGGACTTCCGCACCAGCAGGCACCTGCACAACAACGGGGACGGCACGTTCTCCAACACGACCGCGGCCGCCGGGACGGGCGAGGACCGCAACGGCATGGGCAACGCCGCGGGCGATATCAACAACGACGGGCTCTGCGACTGGTACGTCAGCTCCATCCAGGCGGGCGGCATCGGGAACATGCTCTACCTGAACAACGGGGACACCACCTACGACGAGATCGCCCGCGACGCCGCGGTCCACCAGGGCGGCTGGGGCTGGGGGACCGCGATCGTGGACATCGACCACGACACGCTGCCCGACATCGTCGAGACCAACGGGTGGACCCAGTGGGACACGCACTCGCGCCTGTTCCTCAGCAACGGGGATCTGACCTTTACCGAGTCCGCCATCGCCTCGGGCATGAACCACGTCGCCCAGGGGCGCGGGCTGATCACCTTCGACCCCGACAACGACGGCGACCAGGACGTCCTGTTCCTGTGCTACGCCGACCCCGCCTCGCTCTACCGCAACCACAGCGCCGACACCGAGGGCGGGGGCGCCAACTGGGTCCGTGTCCGCCTGGACACCAGCGCCGACCCGCGCTCAGCGCCCAACGGCTTCGGCGCCCGCGTCGAGGCCGTCACGGGCGACCTCATCCAGACCCGCTGGATGAGCGCCGGGTCCAACTACCTCTCGCACTCGGAGCTCACCGCCCACTTCGGGCTCGCCAACGTCGCGACCATCGACGAGCTGCGCGTGATCTGGCCCACAGGCCTCGTGCGAACGCTCTTAGGCGTCCCCGCCAACCAGACCATCACGATCCCGTCGTGCCCGGTGGACTTCACAGGCGACGGCATCGCGGACATCGACGACGTGCTCGCCTTCCTCCCGCTGCTGATCGACGGGGACCGGCGCGCCGACCTCGACGGCGACGGGTCGCCCACGTTCGACGACGTGCTCGCCCTGCTCCGCGGGTTCGGCGCGGGCTGCCCATGACCGTCCCGGGCGGGGTATCCTCACCCCGATGCGACGCACCCCCGCAATGCTCACCGCCTGCCTGCTCCTGACGCTCACAGGCTGCGTTGAACGCCGAATCAGGATCACCTCCGAGCCCCAGGGCGCCCGCGTGTGGCTCAACGACGTCGAGCTGGGCGCTACGCCCGTGGAAACCACGTTCACCTTCTACGGCGACTACGACGTCCGCGTCGAGCTCGAGGGCTACGAACGCCTGCACGAGATGCGCAAGGCCAAGGCCCCGGTGCACGAGTGGCCGGGCCCGGACCTGGTCGCCGCGGCCCTGCCCGTGCGGTTCAAGAACGAGATCGAGTGGCACTTCGAGCTCGAGCCCGAGCTGGAATCGGTCATGGACGCCGAGCAGCTCGAGCGCGACATGGCGCAGCGCTCGGACGAGCTGCGTTCGATGCTCGACGACGAGTAGCGTCTAGACGTGATCGCACGCGGCCGCGGGCACGCCCACGACGCGCCGCCCGACCGGGACTTCCTTCACCACCACGCCCCCGCCCCCGACGACCGAGCCCGCGCCGACGCGCAGCCCGGGGAGCACACGGGCGCCGATGCCGATGAGCGCGTCCTGCCCGATGCGCACGCCCCCGCCCAGCACGCAGCCCGGAGCGATGTGGGCGTTGGGGCCGATCTGGGCGTCGTGCTCGACGATCGCGCCCGAGTTGATGATGGCGTGCTCGCCGACGACCGCGCCGGGGTTGACGATGGCGCCAGGGCCCACGAACGCGCCCGCGCCGATGCTCGCCTCGGGCGAGACCGAGGCGCTCGGGTGGATCACCCGGGCCGCGGGGACGCACGCCTCGGGGTCGAGCCCGTCGATGAGCTGGCGGCGCAGCCAGATCGCGCCGACCGCGATGATGTACGACTCCCCGCGCGCGGCGCGGTCCTTGAGCTCACCGAGCGGACCCACGCGGGGCGGGGCGCCCTCTGCGGCGCACGCGCCCGGGGTCTCGCAGTCGTCGAGCACGCCCGCGATGCTGGCGCCTGACAGGCGGGCGCCCTCGATCACCACGCGTGCGTGCCCGCCACCCCCGACGATGAGCAGACGCCCGGCGTTCTGGCTGGAGGCGTGAGGCATCGGCGCAGTCTACCGACCAGGGGTCGGCGCGTTGGGCGCAAAAAAAGCGACGCCGGGCTGAACGAGCAGCCCGACGCCGGGTGGGTAGGTGCACGCGTTGAGCCTCATCCATCGGACGAAGCGTTCCTGGGACGAAACTACTCACTCCCCCCGGGGC
>JAJDDH010000312.1 GCA_029260415.1 Phycisphaerales bacterium
ACCGTCGGGAACTGGCTCGGGTCGGGCCAGCCCGCCTCGGCCAGCAGCTCGCGCGCCGCGGCGGGGTCGTAGCCAAGCCCCGCGGGCGAGGTGTACCCCCCGATGGAGTTGGGCGGGATGATGGTGCTCGCCGCGGGCTCGCCCGTGCGCTTGACCTCGCGGACGAGGGTCTCCTTGTCCACCGCCATCGCGAACGCGCGGCGCACGCGCGGGTCGTGGAATGGGTTGCTGCGCCCGTCGGGGAGCCGCTCCAGGCAGTTAAAGTTGTACCAGTACGTCGCGAAGGCGGGGAAGACGTGGATGTTCTTGCGCGGGTCGTCGGGCAGTCGACGGTCGATCTCGATCGGGTCGAGCCCCTCGGCCTTGAGCGCCTCGTACGCCTCGCGGTGCTCGTCGTAGAACTCCAGCTTGCGGGCGTAGATGTCCGCCCGGTAGCCCACCGTTACGTCCGTCACGTAGTCCACGGCGCCCGACTCGAAGGCGAGGATCATCGCGTTGGGCTCGTCGACGACGGGCATCTCGATCGAATCGACCGCGATCGCGTCGCGATTCCAGTAGTGGGGGCTCTTCTCGGCGCGCATGGAGCGCCGGAACTTCCACTCCGTGAGCATGAACGGACCGTTGGTCACGATCCGGTCGGGCTTCGTCCAGCCCTGACGCAGGTCCAGGCGCCCCGTCTTCGCGCCGGGCTTCTCGTACTGGCTCACCAGATCGGGGTACACGGGGTAGAACACCGCGAACGCGCACAGATCCAGCCAGTACGGCGTGGGCTCGCTCAGCGTCATCGTCAGCGTCCGGTCGTCGATGGCCTTGAGCGCGACGCTCTCCTCGAACCGGCGCTGGGTCTCCTCCCAGAGCGCGTCGGCCGCGTCCTGCGTGCGATCGCCCTCGGGGCGGGCTTCATAATCGTCGATCGCGCTCTGGCGCCAGGCGTAGAACTCTGGTCCGCCCTCGATGAGCAGGAAGAACGCGATGTAGTCCGACCCGATGTCGGGCAGCAGCGCCCGCCGCCAGGAGTACACGAAGTCGCTCGCGACGACGGGCTGCCCGTTGGACCACCTCGCGTCCTCGCGCAGGTGGAACGTGTACGTCCGCCCCCCGTCGGTGATCTCCCATGACTCGGCGACCCCGGGCACGACGTCGTACCCCCACGTGAACACGTCGTTGGCGGTCAGCCCCTCGAAGAACATGCGGGCGGCCCGCAGGTCGGGCTGCCAGCTCATGCGCTGCAGGTCGAGGGTGTTGATGGTGCCCGAGCCGTTGATGTAGGTGAAGTCGGCGGGCTTGGAGGCGCCGTCGGAGAGCACCGCGCCCACGACGAGCGCGGCGAGCAGCGCCAGCGGTACAAACAGCTTGAGCATGGGCGCACTGTACCGCGCCCGGGGGACGCGGGGCGCCTATCGCTCGATGAAGCGCTGGGGCTCGAAGCTGTAGCTGCGGACCAGATCGCCGTCGCGGGCCAGCAGAACCAGGGCCTGGTTCTGAAAGCCCCGGTCGTCGCCCGATTCGAGCAGGTCGCCCAGGCGGGTGGGCGATCGGGCGTCGCTGGCTCCCTGCAGCGAGGCGTCGTGCCTGCGGGCGAAGTGGATCAGATTCTCGGCCGCCCGCACCGTCTGGACGTCGATCGCCCGGTCCGCCGCGTCGGGCAGGTCATCGTTGACGAACCGCTCGAAGACGATCGCCAGCACGTCGCCGCCCAGACCGATCAGCTCGCGCGTGCCCGCGGCGTTGGGCTTCCATCCCGTGGCGGTCACGGCCGAGCGACCCGCCGTGCAGGCGTTGAGCGCGACGATCAGCTCCGACTCGTCCAACGCAGCCGAGTCCATCTTCCGGGCTCGGGCGCCCGCGTTGCTCCCGAGCGTCACGGCGGCCTCGTTCCTCGGGGCGTTGAAGCCCGACTGGTCCAGACGCAGGGTCCCGCCCAGCGCCCGCACCGCCGCGTCGGCCTCCAGCGCCGAGCCCGATCCGACCCGCTCGCCCAATCGGCGAACCATGTCCGAGCAGGTCTCGGGCGAGAGCGAGGGCGGGTGGGACGCGGCCTGCGCGAACGCGGCCTCCATCCGACCGATCGCGAAGTACCGCACCGCCTCGTCCGAATCGTCGAACGCGTCGATGATCAGCGCGGCGCTCTTCTCCGTCGCCAGCTCCCCGGCCAGGCGCAGCGCCGCCAGGCGCGACCCGATGTTCTCGCTCGCCAGCAGGGTCGTCAGCTCGGGAACGAGCGCGTCCGAGTACGCCTCGCGGAACGTCACCGCGACGCTCGAGCCCGACAGCGGACGGCTCAGACGCTGGCGGCTCGTCGCGATCCGCCCCATGTCGTCGCTGGACAGCCCGGGCGCCCAGTCACGAACGTGCGCCGCGATGGTGTCCAGCTCGCGCGAGCCGATCGAGTCCGACGAGACGATGCTCGTGTCGATGGTTGACGTCTGCGCGTGGGCCGACAGGCATCCCAGCCCCAGCACGGCGGCGCCCGCCAGGGGACGCAGAGTGGCACAGAATCGGGGTCGGTTCATCGCGTCGGATCCTCGTCTCTCGGGCTCTGGGGCGGTCCTCGCCCGTGGGTCGGAAAGCTAGCTGGCCCCCGGTGGGGGGTCAAACCTCGATCAGGTCACGCCCGCCGTGGGGCTCAGTACACCTCGAGCATCACCCGCCTGGTCGGGCGGAGCTGCCTGGGGATCATTCGCCGCTCCCAGGCCGAGGGGCTGCCCATCACCCCGGGCTCGCCCCGCAGGTACTGCTCCATCGCCCCCGCGTCCAGCAGGCCCGCGAGCCCCTGGAAGACGCCCAGCTCCATGCCCGCGATGCCGCAGACATAGATGAGCGTCCGCTCGGACGCGAGCAGGTCCCGGAAGTGGTCGGCATGGGTCTCCAGGCGCCCCTGGACGTACAGCTTGCGGTCCACGTCGTCCTGGCGCTCGCGGGAGATCGCCGTGAGGTACGTGAAGTTCGGGTGGGTCTGGCTCAGGGCCGTCAGCTCGTCGTGGTAGATCAGGTCCGTCGCGTAGGGGGCGCCCATGACCAGCGTGATTCTCGACTGGCAGGCGCCTGCGGGGTCGCCCAGCATCTCGAGCAGCATCGAGCGGAACGGGGCGATGCCCGTGCCCGTTGCGAAGAAGACGTAGTCGTGCGCCGAGGGGTCCTTGGGCAGCACGAACCGCTTGCCCGCGGGCCCGGTGATCGCGACCTCCGCCCCGGGCTGCAGGTCGCACAGGAAGTTGCTTGCCACGCCCAGCAGCAGGGTGTGATCGTCCCAGTGCTCGTCGATGGTGCGCTTGACAGTGGTCGCCAGGACCTGGCCCTTGCCGTCCTCGCCGCGGGTGGGGCTGGCGATGGAGTACAGGCGGAGCTTGTGGGGCTTGCCCTTGTCCGTCAATCCGGGGGGGACGACGCCGAACGACTGGCCCGCGCGGAACCGCCCGGCCAGGGGCGTGCCGGAGACGTCGATCGCGACGTGGCGCACGAACCCCGCGGCCTTCCGGCTCGCGGTGCACAGGCGCGACTCGACCACGCGACCGACCGCCGGGGCGGCGGGGGTGATCAGGTGCTGCTCGACGTCGCACAGCTCGGGCACGCCCGCGGGCTGGGCCTCGGGCGTTGCGCGCCGGGGTCTGGGGGCCTGTTCGCTCTGGGTGGTCATGGGGTGGGCGCCGATCGGGGACGGATCAGTCATCGAAGCCGGGCTGCGGGGTGTCGTCGCCCATTGGCTCGTCCTGCTCGCCCAGATCCTCGTCGCCCCCGAACTCGTCGAGCGACTCGGGTTCGACGCCCTCGAGGCGGTCCGCCAGGGCGTTGAGCGCGTCCTTGGACTCGGTCCGCACCCGCACGGATCGGAGCGAGCGGGCGGCGCCCGAATACGCGTCCTGGGCGGCCGCGAGGGCCGCCTCGGCCGACGCGGCGCGGGCCTGGCCAAGCTCGGTGAACCGGGAGGCGTTGTCGAGTGACAGCGTGCCCAGGTGCAGGAACAGGTCGCTGAGCGTCCGGTGGGCGGCGCCGACCGTCGCGTGCAGATCTCCCAGGCGGTGCTGGGCGGACGCCTTGGCGAGGCTGGCGCTGTCCTTGGCGCTGTCGGTGGCCTTGCCCGCGTTGCTGATCGCGCTGCGCAGGTGGCGCTCGGTGGACGAGGCCAGCTCGCTCAGGTCGTTCTCGACGAAGTCGTTGAGCGCGCCGCCCTGGTCGAGCAGGGTCGCCTCGGTCTTGGCCGCGGCTCGGCGGGCGGCCGCCGCGTCGTCGGCCGACGTCCGCTGGCGGTCCGCGATCTGCTGGCGCGATTCCTCGAGCAGGTCCATCTGCGACTGCAGGCGATCGATGTGCCTGGCCTTCTCCTGGGCGTCGGGCTCGATCTGCCCCAGGCGGGTCCGCAGGCGCTGGCCCTGGAACTCGTACGAGTCCGCCCGGCGCGAGTGCTCGCGGACACGCTCGGCCAGCGCCGGCATCTCCGCGGGCGCCGCCCGGTTCGACTCGAGCTGTAGGCGCCCGGCCTCCGCCCGCTCGCTCTCGCTCTGCGCCGCGGCCTCGTTGATCTGGGCCGTCAGCGCCGCGATCTTCTCGTCCATCACGCTCTTGGTCTGGCGGATCTGCTCGATGTCCTGCTCGAGCATCGCGGTCATCCGGTTCAGGTCCGCGACCGAGTCCTTGGGATCGAACGTCGAGGACGACATGGCAACGGCGTTGTGCTTCCACCACTCGCCCAGTGCGCCGCGGAGCACCGTTGTTCGGTTGTCCAGCTCGCGCATGTGCTCGATGACGCGAGCCTCGTCCTCGACGGCCAGCCCGTTCTCGGCCACCGCCGCGAGCACCGCCGCGGCGCCCCCGTACGCCGAGTTGTCAGATCCGGCGTGCGAGCCGAGGATCGACAGCGCCTCCTCAAGCCTGCGGACGCGGAAGTCCACGGCGGAATCGGAGGCGGAGCCCGAGCCGCGGGACGCGACGTCCTGCGAGGCGCCTGACTTGAGGATGATGGCCGCCTCGTGGACCGCCGTCTCGGTCTCGCCGCCGCGGTTGCAGGCGCTGACACACGCCAGGCCAGCGCCGGCGAAGATCAGCAATGCGCCGCGGGTCAGGCGTCGAGAGGGGCGAGGGTTGGGTCGGGTCATGAGAGGCCTCGTGGTGTGCTGTGGGCTCGTGCCGCGGTCGAGGGCACGAGGGCAGGGCTCGGGAGGGTCGGGAGGAGCGATCGAGGGGCGCCGAACACCCCGCGAGCGGCGAGGGAAGACTTTAGCACGCGTCCGCTCGCCGATCATGCCCCAGGCTGCCCGCCCGGGTCCGCGCGATGGGCCATCCGGGCTCTTGCGGGCGTCGGTTCCAGGGCGTGGGCGTCGATCAGCGATCGATCGGGGTCACGGGCGAGCGGTCCCCGCCCCGGGCGCCGGCGGGGACCGGGGGCGTGTAGTCGATCCGGGAGTCCGGGCGGGGGCGGTACATGGAGTCGATCCACGCGACGGCCTGCTGGAACCGGCGGTCCTCCGTCGAGCGGAAGACCGGGCGCCAGCCCCGGGCGCCGGCGCTGCGTCCGACCTCCGGGTGGGGCGTGACCGATTCGTTGCGTGACAGGGCCATTTGGAGGATGGGCGAGCGGGCGGGCTCGTCCCAGTTGATCAGGGGCGTGCCGTCGGGCAGGCGGAAGCGGTCCAGGATGAGCAAGTTGGTGTAGGCCGTCGCGTCGGAGTTGACGTTCTTGTTCTGGAGCCAGAGGCGCCCGGCGTGCTCGCCCCCGTGACAGCGGGCCGAGGCGCAGGCGTTGTTGAGCCACGCCGCGTGGACGTTGCGCTTCCACAGGCGCATCGACTCGGGGTCGTCCATCACCCGGACCTCGGGGTAGTAGTCGCGGGCCTGCAGGCGGAACATGACGTCCAGGACCCGGGCGGGGGGCGAGCGCAGGAAGCTCTCACGCCCGTCGCGGGTGACGGGGATCAGCTCGCTCTGGGCGTGCTCCTGCATGAGGCGCTCGATGACGTCGCGCCCGATGAGCAGTCGTGGGGGGTCGTTCAGGTCGATCTCGTAGACGCGGATGAGGTTGATCTCGTCGCGCGAGAGCATCGGGAAGGGGCTGGCCTCGCGCCGCCCCGCGCCAAGGGTGGGGGCCTCGCCCGGGCCCGCAGGCTCGCGCCGGACCATCTTGATCTGCTGCTCGAGCCAGGCCCGCATCGCCTTGCCCTGCTCGTTGTAGGGCTCGACCCGCAGGGCGTTGTTGATCTCGGTCAGCGCCAGCTCGTACCGCTCGCGACGGCGCAGCCACTCGCCCAGGTAGAGCAGGCCCTCGACGTCGTTGTCGGCGATGGTCGCCCGCAGCTCCTCGTAGCGGTCCTCGACCGGGGCCATGAACTCGAGGCGCTGGATCTGGTCGCGGGGGATGACCGTCCGGACGCCGCGCACGCGGACGACCACGCGTTTGCTGTCCTGGTCCACGAAGATGCCAGTAATTTCTTTGCCGTCGCGCCGGGTGACGACGCACTCGACCGAGGCGCCGCCCTCCTCGGGCTGGGCGGCGGAGACGAGCACGACACTCGGGCGGTCCTGGGTCGAGGGCGCCAGCAGGATGCCCATCGACAGGACGCCGCCCAGGCCCGCGAGCCACGCCGCGGATCGCAGCAGCCCAGGCAGGGCGCTGTGTCGAGACGGGTCATCGCAGTGGGGGCGGGTGGTGCTCATGGTGGTCTATAGCCGCAGGAGCGGGCAGCGGTTGTGCCCGTGTCCGGGATTTCGGGTGGGCGGGCCCGAAAAACGACCGCGAGGCGGGTCTCGCCCGCCTCGATCGGTCAATGCCCAGGAGAGGACTCGAACCTCCACCCCGTTGCCGGGACCACCACCTCAAGGTGGCGCGTCTGCCAATTCCGCCACCTGGGCCAGCCGCGGGCTTCCGCTCGCGGGGACGAGTATAGCCAGCCTCGGTCGGGTCCAGTCGGTCGCTTCCGTCAATCGCTCGCCTGTGGGATTGGGCGTTCCCGCCTAGGCTTGCTCGGCGCGGGTGTCGCGGACACCCGGGACGAGGCGGAAGACTCTTTCAGACGGGGCAGGGCGCGATGACCACGCCGACCAGGGCGCTGCAGGAACTGTTCGAGGCCGTGGGCGATCGGGCCAGGAGCTCGGGCGTGTTCGGCCAGATCCGTGTCACCCCCGATGGGGTCGCGTGCGATGCCAAGGCGTCCGCCGAGCCCGCGACGTACACCCTGGCGACCGACGACGGCAAGCTCTGGGTCTCGCTCGTGATGAAGGACCGCTGGCAGAGCGAGTCCATCGAGTCCGAGCTGATGCACTCGGGCGACAAGATCGAGGAGCTGCTCGAAGAGGAGCTCGACGATCTGGGCCTCGAGGGCCTGTCGCCCCAGGTCCAGCACTACCGCTCGGACGACATGTTCTTCACCTTCCGATCCAGCGTCCCCGAGGACGCGAAGACGGCGGCGATCTGGCTGCTCGCCTATGAACAATGCTTCCGAAACCTGGGCGACATGAACGCCGAGGCGGACGAGGATTGAGCGTGGCGCACACGATCGGAGCGGGCGTATGCGGATCTTGATGCTGGGATGGGAGTTCCCGCCGTTTGTCGCGGGCGGTCTCGGCACGGCCTGCCAGGGCCTGACCAAGGCGCTCGCGCGTCAGGGGCACGAGATCACGTTCATTCTGCCCAAGTCCGTGGGCGGCGCCAGCGGCGGACACGTCGAGCTGCTCGGTTCTGATGCGCTCAAGCGCGCCGTCGAAGACGTTCGCGCCAGCGCCACCGCCGAGGCGGCGCCCGCCGCCAGCCGCGGCGTGCTCCCGGCGCGCGAGACAAGTGTCCACCTCCCCGAGCCCGGTCCCGACCGGGGTGAGCCAGGCGCGGACCCGGACGCCGTCACGCCCGGGACGACTCGGTTTTTTGAGGTCGAGGCGGGCTTCAACAGCCCGTCCCCGCCGGGCGACGCCCGGCGCGTCCTCGGACGACTGCTCGAGGCGCTCGCGCCCGAGGGCAAGACCCACACGCCCGTCTCGGGCGGCTCGGGCCTGGGCGAGATCGAGGGCCTCCGCTCGGGCTCGGCGCCCCAGCTGCTGCGGGTCATGGAACACATCCTCGAGGACATCGACCCCGACGACGGGGGCGAGCACCACTACGGCGGGGACCTGTTCAGCGACGCGCAGCGCTACGCCAAACTCGTGTGCGCCCTGTCCATCCGCGAGCGGTTCGACGTCATCCACGCCAACGACTGGCTGACCTACCCCGCGGGCATGGCGCTGCGGGCGCTCACGGGCAAGCCGCTCGTGGCGCATGTCCACGCGACCGAGTTCGACCGCTCGGGCGAGAACGTCAACCAGGGCGTGTACGACATCGAGCGGGCGGGGATGCACGCCGCCGACCGGGTGATCACGGTGTCTCGCCTGACCAAGTCGATCGCGGTCAACCGGTACGGCGCCGACCCCGAGAAGGTGGACGTTGTCTACAACGGTGTCGAGCAGGACGGCGCGCAGCCCTTCGCGGGCAACAAGATCGAGCGCAAGGACAAGATCGTGCTGTTCCTTGGGCGCATCACGATGCAGAAGGGCCCGGAGTACTTCATCGAGGCCGCCAAGCGCGTGCTCGAGAAAGTCGAGAATGTCAAGTTCGTCGTCGCGGGCTCGGGCGACATGGCGGTCAAGATGATCGAGCAGGCCGCGTCGCTGGGCATCGGGCACAAGGTCCTGTTCACGGGCTTCCTGCGCGGGCGCGACGTGGACAACGTCTTCCGCATGGCGGACCTGTACGTCATGCCCAGCGTCTCCGAGCCGTTCGGCATCGCCCCGCTCGAGGCCATGAGCCACGACGTGCCTGTGATCATCTCCAAGCAGTCGGGCGTGAGCGAGGTGCTCACCCACGCGCTCAAGGTCGATTTCTGGGACACGGAGGAGATGGCCAACAAGATCGTGGCCGTCCTGAAGTACCCCCCGCTGAG
>JAJDDH010000313.1 GCA_029260415.1 Phycisphaerales bacterium
TTCGAGACCAGCTCGCCCGGCTCGTCGATCGCGATCTCGTAGTCGATCATGATCGCGGCCGCGGCGCGGTACATCGCGCCCGTGTCCAGAAAGTCCAGGCCCAGACGCATCGCGAGGGTGCGCGCCACCGTGGACTTGCCCGTCCCCGCGGGCCCGTCGATCGTGATGATGATCGGTACATTCGACGGCACGATCGGGTCAGCTCCTGCGTCCTGCCGGGTTCCTACACGGACAGCCCGAGTCCGGACTCCCGCAATCGCTGATGCTGACTCGCCCGCCATCGTTGGGCCCCGCAACCGGATGCTGCTCGAACGTGCTCACGACCATCACCCCGAGAGCGAATCGAAGACCGCCTCGAGCGCCTCGCGGCTCATGATCGACCCGAGTGTACCATCTCCCGAGCCCCGGTAGTCGATCGAAAGCGTCTGGTCGTACCCCACCGACACGATCGCCTCCACCAGCGGGTGCAGGTCGTACGTCGTGTGCACCGGCGCGGGCTCCTCGTCGCCCAGCATCGACTCCAGATCCGCCAGCAGATCCGCGGGCAATCCCTCGAATCCCTCGGGCAGATCGTCCGATTCCTCGCCCCCGTCCTCCGTCTCAGGCTCGCCCCCGGTTTCGCCCTCAGCGTCCTCGGGCTCGGCTTTCTTGGGCGCCTTCTTCTTTTTCGGTTTGGGCGCTTCCTCGGGCTCGGGCTCCGCCTCGGGGTGCTCAAGGTCCACGGTCGAGGCCAGCAGCGCCGACGCGTACGGTGTCAGGCGACGCAGGTACCCCGCCGGGTCGTCCGACTCCGCCGCGGACTGGAAGTCGGGCAGCGTCCCGATCCGGAACCCGCCCACCTTTTTCACCAGCTCGATCGTCCGGTCGGGCGTCTCCGTCAGCCCCTTGCTCGGGCGGATGAGCACGTTGATCTCCATCCGCTCGGCCGCCTCGACCACGGGCTTGAGGCGCTCGCACGCGCGCTCGAACGAGGCCGCGTCGTCCTTGCCGCGGATCGAGAAGCCCGCCGACGAGCAGCCCAGCAGGCGGGCCGCCTCCAGCACGCGGCGCATCCGATCGATGCTCTGGTCGCCCTTGGCGTCGGCCAGCTCGGCAATGGGCAGCGGGTCGGGCTCGATGAGCACCAGCGACGCGCAGCCCGCCTTGTCCCCCGCGTCCCGCAGCCCGGCCAGGCGGTCACGCGTCGCGCCCGCCAGCAGGTCCGTCGTCAGGGTCAGCCCGTGCAGGCCCAGCTCGTCTCGGGTGTAGCGCGGCACGTCCAGCAGATCGAGCTTCGGCGCTCCCGAGCCCCGTTTCTTGAGCAGGGAGCGGATCGAACTGATCGAGAGGGTCATCAGCATGGGTCGCAGACTGTACCCGCCCGGACCCGGACACGGCACGACCGGAGCCCGGATTCTCATCGCCCCCCCGCCCTTGCCGCGCCGCCCGCCCCCGATACCATCCCGGACCCCGGGGCCCCGGACCGCCCCGGACGAGGAGACCCCCGCATGGACACGCCCACCGACCGCGTCTATTCCGAGAGCCACGAGTGGCACAAGCTCGACGGCGACACCCTCACGCTGGGCCTGACACAGTTCGCCGTGGACCAGCTCACGGACGTGACCTACGTCGAGATGCAGCCCGCGGGCGCCGGCTTTGACGCGGGCGAGAGTGTGGGCGAGGTCGAGAGCGTCAAGACCACCAGCGACGTCTACTGCGCCTGCGCGGGCGAGATCATCGAGGCCAACCCCGCCCTCGAGGACAACCCGGGCCTGCTCAACGAGGACCCGTTCGGCAAGGGCTGGCTCGTCAAAATCAAGGTGACCGACGCGGCGGGCCTGGACTCGTGCATGGACGCCGACGCGTACGGCGCCCAGCTCGCCGGCTGACGCCCCTCGCCGAACTCCGAACCCTCCGCCGGGGAATGAGCCCGCATGATCGACTGCGCCGATGTCCGCAAGAGCTACCGCCTGGGCGACAGCCGCGTCGAGGCGCTGCGCGGCGTGGATCTGGCCATCGCCCAGCCTGGGTTCTACGCCATCATGGGACAGTCCGGGTCTGGCAAGAGCACCCTCCTGCACCTGCTCGCCTCGCTCGACCGACCCGACAGCGGGACCATCCGCGTCTCGGGGCGCGACGTGCACACCCTCGATGAACGCGCCGCGACCGCGTACCGGCGCACCGCCATCGGCATCGTCTTCCAGGCCTTCAACCTCATCCCCACCATGACCGCGTGGGAGAACGTCGCGCTCCCGGGCCTGCTCGCGGGCCAGAACCCCGCGACCCTGCGCGCCGCTTCTGCCGAACTGCTCGACCGACTGGGCCTCAAGGACCGCATGGACCACCGGCCCGAGGCGATGTCCGGCGGCGAGCAGCAGCGCGTCGCCATCGCCCGGGCCCTGCTGCAGGCGCCCCCTGTGCTGTTTGCCGACGAGCCCACTGGCAACCTGGACTCCGAATCGAGCGCGCGGCTGTGGACGCTGCTGGGCGAGCTGGCGGGCGAGCGGGAGATGACCATCGTGATGGTCACACACGAGCCCGTCGCCGCGGCCCACTGCCAGAAGGTCTTCGTGCTCCAGGACGGGCGGGTCTGCGGGACCATTGACACGGAGGACCTCGATGCGAGCGGCGTGGCGTCTCGCTACCAGCAGCTTGTCGGCGCGGCCTAGCCGCACCGTCCTGCTCACGATCGCCGTCGCCCTCTCGGCGACGCTCATCGCCGCCGTGGCGTGCGCGACGGCCTCCATCAACGCCTCCGTCCGCCTCCAGCTCGACGAGCAGGTCGGGACCGCCGAGGCGCGCATCCGCTCGGGCGCGGGCGCCCAGATACAGCCCGAAGTCCTCGGGACCGTCCGCTCGTGGGAGGGTGTAGACAACGCGACCGGGCGTTTGCAGGACACCCTCTCGTTCACGCTCGAGACCCGGATCATGGCGGGCTCGGGCGAAACGCTGTACAGCGCATCCCCCGCCAGGTTCAAAGCCACGTCGCTGGCCATCGCCTTCGAGCCCGAGGAGTACCAACGCCGCCAGATGCTCCGCCTGATCGACGGGCGCCTGCCCGAGGCGCC
>JAJDDH010000314.1 GCA_029260415.1 Phycisphaerales bacterium
CTGCTGCTCGCGCAGCTGCGCCAGCGACATGTCCTCGCCCGGGGCGACCTCCAGCGGCTCGTCGTTGAACGAGAACGTGAACGGGCTGGCGTTGAGCTCGTCCAGGGGCACCTGCATCGGGCGCCCTGAACGCTCCAGGTCTCGCATGACCCGGTCGAACTTGGCGATCGACTCGATGTCCTCGGCCTCGGGCTGGAAGTCCAGGCTGAAGATCTCACCGGCCTTGGCCGCGGCGAGCGAGAGCTGACGCATCCCCGCGACGACGCCGATGCCCAGCACCAGGACAACGCCGATGAAGAACGTCTGCCCACGGAACGGGCTCTTGGGCTTGGCGAAGATCTCGCTGCCCGGGTCGCCCGTGCCGCTCTGCCCCACGCTGTCGAGCATGTTCGGGTTGAACACACCCCCGGCGAGCATCGCGCCCCCGCCGCCCGAGCTGGTCGGGGGGGCCTGCTCGCTCAGGTCGAGCATGAGCTTCGAGCCATCACCCTGCGGCAGGGCGTTGTTGTTCTCAGGCGTATCGCTGCTCACGTAGAGCTCCCCTCGTCGGCGCGGAAGTAGATGCTGAGCGTGAAATCGACCTCGATCTCCGCGCCCTCACGGGCGCGCTTGACCTTCATGTCGACGATCCGAGTGATCCGGGGCATGCGCTCGATGCTCGCGAGAAACTCGTAGTACCCCGTGAACGAGCCCTTGGTTGTCATCTCCAGCGGCTGCTCGAAATAGCGGGCCGCGGCGATGGGCTTGGCGCTCTTGAACGTGGGGGCATCGAGCCCGGAGTTGACCGCGATCTCGGAGACCTGGCGGACGATCTGGTCCACCTCCTTGCCCGTGGGCAGGCGGGACTCGATCTCCTCGATCCGCTGGGCGATCTCGTCGTTGGCCCGCTTGAGATCCTCGTTGCGGCTCGTCTCCTGACGCAGCAGCGTGAGCATCTGCTCCTTGTGCACGATCTCGGACTTCTTGTCCTCGATCTTGGCGTTCTGGTGCTTGAAGATCGCGAAGTACGCGCCCACGGGCATGCAGAGCACGACCAGAAAGATGATGACTTCTCGGAGTCCAAACTTCATCGCGAGGCCCTTTCTCAGTGATCGTCGTCGCCGGTGGGGGCGATGCCGAAGGACTCAATCGGGGGTGACGTCAGCGCGGGCGCAAGGTCGCCGAAGACGCCGTTCTCGATCAGCGTGGTCTCCACGGCCGCCTCGACCCGGGTCACGTCCGCCGTCGCCAGCAGGTTCATCGTGATCTGGAACTTCCGCAGGTCCACGTCCTCGACCTTGGTCTCGGTGATGTACTGCAGCTCGACGGCCCCGAACAGCGGGGAGGCCTTCAGGCTCGCCAGGTAGTCCGCGACGTCGTTGTTGACCGCCGCCAGGCCCGTGAGCACCACCCGGTGCTTGAAGCGCGGGGGCAGAACCTTGGGCTCTTCGCCCTCGCCCGCCTCGCCTTTGCCGACGGACACGCGGTTGCTGATCGACCGGGCGCTGGCCCGCTGCCTCTTCGCGGGCGCCGCGGACGCGGTGGGCTTGACCGGGACCTTGACGCGTTCGCCCGTCAGGTCGATGTCGGTGAGCACCAGCTCCTCGGGCATCCCCCGGACCAGCTCGGCAAGCAGCACGCTGCGGGGGACGCGCTCGATCAGCGCCGTCACCAGCTCGGCGCTGTCGATCATGTCCTCACGCTGCACACGCAGGTCCTTGAGCTGGTCCAGGTGCTCCGCGGCGCTGCGGGTCTGCTCGTCGACCTCGCTCTCGCGGGTCATCACGCTCTGCAGGCGGGTGTTGTTGAGGAAGAACGCGCCGACGACGCCGATGATCACGGCTCCGAACAGGATGAGCGCGAGCACGTTGGCCCGTGTCTGCGTCTTGCCCCGAACGTAATCCGTCGGGAGGAACGTGCTCTGGCTCGGCTGGTTTGGATTCTTTGGGCTCGACATCCGATCGTCGCCTTTCTCACAAGTCCGTCGGGCTGAGGCACATCCCCATCGCGACCGCCCACCCGGGCTGGGCCTGACTCAGATCCACGTCTACACAAGGCTCGCCGCCGGTCCGGGCGATCCGGGTCATCGGGTCTCCCGCCTGCGCGGGCAGACGGAGCGCCCGCGCGATCTCGGCGCACAGCGGGCGGTGGCGGGACTCCCCGCCGACGAACACCACGCGCTCGACACGCTGGTCGGGCATGAGGGCTTTCTGGTAGCGGAGGCACATCGAGAGCTCGTCCACGAGGATCTCGACCGGCTCGCTCAGGTCGATCTGGCGGGTCACGCGGGTGACCGTCGCCGTCGCGGGTGACGCGGGCGCGGGGCTCTCGCCCTCTGCCAGCGGCGCGTCGGGCGACTCCACCGGGGGCGGCTGGGTGTCGGGTCGGATGCACGTCAGCGCGAGTCGCTGCTGGCGGGCCTGGCTCAGCGAGCATTTGAGCTGCGAGGTGATCGCCTGGTCCAGGTGGAGCCCGCCGAAGCCGATTGTCCGGGCGAACAGCATCTGCCCCCCGCGGGCGATCATGACGTTGGTCGAGGCGCGCCCCAGGTCCACGTACAGCGTCGGTTTGTCCTCGGGGCCCGCGACCCCGGGGCTGGGCGCGAACGCGCGGAGCAGGGCCGTGAACTCGTTGTGGATCCCCACCGGCTCGAGGCGCGCCGCCTTGATCGCGTGCATGAGCCTGGCCACGAGCTCGCGGCCCGCGGCGAAGCAGATCACCTCGGACCGTCCCGCCCGGGCACTCTGCTCGACCTCGATGTGACGGGTCAGCAGCATCGACGCGTCGCAGCCGACCTGCGCGGGCAGGGCCGCGTTGAGCATGTCCTGCGTCGTCACCTCGTCGCTCTTCTGAAACTGCAGATGCTTGCAGAACAGCAGCGGCGACGGGATCGCGCACACAGCCCGCGTCGTCTTGAAGTTGGACTGCTTGATCAGCTTGGGCAGCGCCTCGATCTGGAATCGGATCCGCTTGGCCGGGTCGTAGAGGCAGTCCTCGGGCGTCACGACCTCACCCGCGGCGACCAGCGCCTCGGGGTTGCCCGGCGCCAGCTGCAACGCCTTGAGCGATCCCGCGCCGAAGTCGATCGCGATGGGCATCGCGCCGGGGCGGAGCGAGCCCAGCGAGCGCAGGCCTCCCCGCGACTTCTTCCGAGCTTTGGACCCACTTCCCATCGGCGTCCCGCCTCCACTCGCACGGAGCCCCCGGCGCGGGATCGACACCCGCGACCGGAAACGGCTCAGGGCCCTTCATCGGCGGGCGTACGGGGGGCATTAAGACGCGTCTGCGCCCAGAGCGCTGTTCAGTCATCCGAGGTCGCAGCACCCGCGCAGCCCTCCCGGATCGGGGGGCGCTCAGGCCCGCGCGGGCGGGACGGGCACGCCCACGCGTCCGAGAACCCGCCCCAGCTCGGTCAGGGCCAGCCTCAGGTCCCACCGCTGATCCGGGCGGTCGCCCGTCGTGTTGCTCACGACCCGCAGCTCCGCGAACGCGATCGCGGGGTCGATCGCGCGCGCGACGAGCCCCACGGCGGCGCCCTCCATCGCCTCCACGCTCGCCCCGGTCCGTCGCCCCACCTCGCGGGCCAGCGCGTCGGTCCCCGAGCAGGTCGAGACGGTCGCGATCGGGGCGACGAGATCGACCCGCCCGCGCCAGGCCCCCAGCCAGGCGGGGTCGGGCCCGATCGCGTCGGTCTCGCCCGCGATCAGCGGGAACCCCATGGCCCGGCAGGTCTGGAATCCGTCGGGCGCGCCCAGGCCCTCGTCGGCGAAAACACTCGACTCGCCCAGCACCAGCGAGCCAGGGGGTGGGCCGCCGGGCAGCGAGCCGCCGATCCCCAGGCTGAGCACACCCGTGTGCCTCGCGGGGTCCAGCACCCGGGCGACGGCGCCCGCGGCGTTGGCCTTGCCGATCCCCGTCAGCACCGCGTCCAGCCCGGGCAGAAGCGGGATCATGGACCACCGACTCACCGAGTCCGGCTTCGCAAGGCCCAGCCCGCCGGCGATGGCCTCGAGCTCGATCGTCGCGGCCACGGCGAGCAGGGTGGTCGTGCCCCCCAAATCAGATTGCCGCGGCGCGTGGGCGGTCTTGCTCATCGGATCATCTTTAGGAGGCTCTGGGAGGGGGAACAGCCCCCCCGGGGCATCTCAATCATGCAATCGGGGCAGAACCCGAATCGATCCCCGCGGTACATACGATCAGACCCCTGGGCGACACCCCAGATCACGGGCCAGAACGGCCCGAACCACCGGAGCGACCGATGACGAGCAAGAGCGGTATGGATGGCGGCGCCCGGCGCGGCGGAGCGGTTCTCTGGATCGTGGTCGCGATCGTCGCGCTGACGGTCCTGGGCGGGGGCTGGCTGGCGCTGGCGGGCAACAACGCCGAGTCCGACCAGGGGCAGACAACTGAGATGGCCGTCGCCTCGATCCGGGCGTTCGATATCACGACGCTGGCCGGGGGCGAGCTCGAGGCGCGGAATCAGATCGAGATCCGCTGCGAGCTCGACAGCCAGACAACAGTTGTCGAGGTGGTGGACGAGGGCTCACGCGTGCGCAAGGGCGAGCTGCTGATGCAGCTCAACTCCGACGCGCTCAAGGACAGCATCGCCGAGGAGGAGCTCCGCGTCGAGGAGGCCCGCCTGGGGCACGAGAGCGCGTCCACGGCGGTCGAGATTCAGATCTCAGACAACGAGTCGGCGATGCGCAAGGCCCAGCTCGACCTGACGCTCAAGGAGCTGGCCCTCGAGCAGTGGCGCGAGGGCGAGGACCAGAAGACCCGCCAGGCCAACGAGCTGGCCATCGAGCGGGCTGTGCGCGAGCTCGAGCGCCTGACCGACAAGTGGGAGCAGACGCAGGAGCTGTTCAAGAAGGAGTTCGTCAGCAAGGACGAGCACGACCGCGACCGCCTGGCGTTCATCGAGGCCAAGGCGGAGCTGGCCAAGGCACAGCTCACCGACCGGATCTACAAGGACTACCAGTACCCGCGCGACGAGAAGCAGAAGCTCTCGGACGTGGACGAGGCGACCGCGGAGATGAAGCGGGTCGAGCGTCAGAACGAGATCAACCTCAAGAACAAGCAGAGCGCCCGGGCCAACCGGGAACGCCAGCTCGCACTGCGCGAAGAGAAGCTCGCGAAGCTGATCGACCAGCTCGAGAAGTGCACGATCGTCGCCCCCCAGGACGGGCTGGTGGTCTACGGCACCACCGCCCAGCGCGACAACTGGCGCTCGCAGAACGAGGGGCCCATCGCCATCGGGCGCCAGGTCCGCCCCAACGACCTGCTCATCACGCTGCCCGATACGAGCGAGATGATCGCGTCGGTCAAGGTGCATGAGTCGCTCGCCGGACGCGTCCGCCCCGGGCAGAACGCCCGCGTGACCATCGAGGCGGTGGGCCTGGAGCTGCCGGGCGTGGTCGAGTCCATCGGCGTGCTCGCCGAGGGCGGCGGCTGGCGCGACCCGAACCGACGCGAGTACACCGTGAAGATCGCGATCGAGGCGGGCGACCACGACGGCCTGCTCAAGCCCTCGCTCCGCTGCGAGGCCAGGCTCGTGCTGGGCGCGGTTGAAGAGGCGCTGGCGGTCCCGGTGCAGGCGGTGTTCAACGACGGCGCCGTCCGGTTTGTCTATGTGCCCATTGGCTCCAAGTTCAGGCGTGTGCCCGTGGGCATGGGGCGCACGTCGGACACCTACGCCGAGATCCGCAGCGGGATCGAGTCGGGCGCCCGCGTCCTGCTCCGCAGTCCGAGCGCGGGCGAGGTGATCGCCGAGCCCTGGGACGAGCAGGCCCTGGCCGACAACGGGTACTCGATCGGTGAGGACGGGCGACCCCAGCTGATGCGCACGGGCATGCCCGGGATGGGCGGGCGCCCGGGCGGCGGCGCGCCCAGGGGCGCCAAGGCCAAGATCGACGGCTAAGCGCTCAGCCCGCCTTCTTCTGCGCCGGATCTGGCGGCGTGGGCGTGCTGGGCACTGCCGCGCCGTTGACCATCGCCTGCGCGATCGATTCCAGCGGGGGGCAGCCCGTGTCGCCGGGCGAGAAGTTGTCCTCGGAGACATCCTCTCCGTCGATCTCCGTGACGAAGAGCTTCGGGTGCTCGCGCAGATCGATCCGCACGCCGTCGCCCTGGCACTCTGTGGCGTCGAGCGACTCGCAGATCTCCATCACCTCGGGCCTGCACGGGTCCGCCGCAGCCCATGAGACCACGACGCCCTTGAGGCCGTTGCTCAGACGCACGACCGAGCCCGGGGGGTAGGGCGGAGCAACACTGATCAGCCCGCTGAGGACGACCGGATCGACCCAGTCCCGGTAGGGCTGCTGCTGCATCTGCTTGAGGACACGCACCACGGGCGTGGGCAACGTGTCGGCGTCCTCCGGGCGCCCGAGCGGGTGCAGCAGTCGATCGAACAGGTCCGCCGCGGCGACCACGCGGGCGTAGATGTGGATCTGCGATCCCTCCATCGGGACCTGGTCGCCGCCGAACGTGGTGCGGGAGGGGAACCCCGAGCCGTCGAACTTCTGGTGGTGGTGCAGGATCGCCGCGGCCGCGGACGGCTCGAGCTCTCCGCGGGCGAGGTTGTAGCCGATGGTGACGTGCTCGCGCCAGGCCTCGTCGGTCTCGTCGCCGGTCTCTTCCCAGCGTTTGACCGTGTCCTCGTCCAGGCGCAGCATCCCGATGTCGTGCATCATGCCCGCGACACCCAGGTTGGCGACGTTCTTGGCGTACGCCCCGCCCAGGCGCGAGCGTTCCTTCATCATGTAGAACTCGAGCTTGAGCCCCATGAGCACGCTCAGGAACGCGACGTTGGACGCGTGGCGCACGCCCGGCTGGCCCGACTCGACGATCTCCGAGAGAAACAGCGCTGTCTTGGGCTGCTCGCTCAGGAGCGTGATCATCCCGTTCATCGCCTCGCGGAAGTCGCCGAAATCGAGCTCCGCGTCCACGTGCGTGCTCAGCGAGTCGTACGAGTCGGCGATCTGGCGGGTCACTGTCGCGCGCTTGGCGAAGACCGCTGGGTTGACGTAGTCGCTCACGACCTCCAGGCTCGGATACTTGATCCACACCTCGGGCAGGTTCATCTCGCGCAGGCGACGGATCGTCGCCCCCTCGAGCTTCACGCCCGTCCGCAGCAGCAGCCGGTCGTGACGACGCGGGTGGTACACCGGCATCGCCAGCTCCATCCCGGCCTTGGCGTGTGCGGTCCGAACTCGCAGCATCCGCAATCCTCCACGCTGGCTATCGACCACCCGCGGGGGGGAGCTTTCCCCCATTGTGCGGGGGAATCGTTCAACCGCCCAGATCGCGCGCGTACACGAGGATCACGTAAACGAGGTAAGCCGCGAGCAGGCCCGAGCCGCTCACACGCCCGATCCGCCGCCTGGGTCCGGAAACCACCAGAACCACGACGCTGAGCCCGAGCATCACCCAGACGTGAAGCCAGATGTCGCCCGGCGCCCGCAGCGGGCTGACCAGCGCCGACACGCCCAGCACGCTGAGCAGGTTGAACACGTTGGACCCGACGACGTTCCCCAGCGCGATGTCCGACTCGCCCCGCCGCGCCGCAACCACGCACGCGGCCAGCTCGGGCAGCGAGGTCCCGAACGCGACCATTGTCAGACTCACCAGCGCGGGGGGGATGCCCACCGCCGTCGCGATATCCATCGCCCCCGACACGACGAGCCTGGACCCGATCAGCAGCGCGCCCAGGCCGACCACGATCAGCCCGAGGTTCTGCCACACACGCCCGGGCTGCTCTGGCGGGATTAGGTCCAGCCCGTGCTCCCGCTCCCGATCCAGCTCGTGCCTGATGGACTCGGGATCGACCCGCCCGAGGCGGTAGGTCGCCCACACGTACGCGACGATCCCGGCGCTCAGGATCGCGCCCTCGACCCGGGTGATGCGCAGATCGATCAGTGTGAGGCACGCGAGCATGCTGATGCCGACCATCATCGGCGCGTCGCGCCGGAGGATGCTCCGCGCCACGGGCACGGGCTTGAGCAGCGCCGTCATCCCGAGGATCAGCCCGATGTTGGCGATGTTCGACCCGACCACGTTGGTGATCGCCGCCTCGGACTGGTCCGAGAGGCTGAACCCGATCGACGCGGCCAGCTCGGGCGCACTGGTCCCGAACGCGACGACGGTCACCCCGATGACGAACGGGCGCATCCCCAGCAGGCGGGCCAGGTGGGCGCTGCCGCGCACGAGCGCCTCGGACCCGCCCACGAGCAGCGCGATCCCGCCGGCAAGGAACAGGATGGACAGGAGCATCTCCACGCGAGGCGAAGGCTATCGCGCTCCGACGGGCGGGGACACGTCACGCGGAAGAATGCGGTACGGGCCCGAGACGTGCGGCACGATCACGATCACCGCCCGCCGACCGGCGCGGAGCACGCTGGCCCCGCGGATTTCCTCCGCGACCAGCCCCAATCGCCCGACCAGGATCGCCTCGCCAAGCGTGCGCCGGTCCGGGACCCCGGGGCCCGTCGGCTGCGACGCGACACCACGCCCGACGATCTTCGCCGCGCGCCGCTCCGCCACGCCCATGCTCGCGTCGTCGATCGGCTCCGCCTCGTCCGGAGCGCCGGGCCCGAGGGGCGTCTCTCCCGCTCCGCCCGGGCTCTGATCGCCCGCGCCCGGCGCTGCGGGGGCAGTCTGCGCCAGCGCGGACCAGTCCGCGTCCGGGTCCTCGCCCACCACCAGCAGCGCCTGGCCCTCTTCGAGCAGCATCGAGAGCAGCAGGCTCTCGAGCACGGGCCCGTCCTCACCGATGAACCGGGCCT
>JAJDDH010000315.1 GCA_029260415.1 Phycisphaerales bacterium
GATCGCTTCGAGTGAGCCCGCCTAGAAGAACCCGAGCGGACTCGTTCCGTAGCTCACGAGCAGGTTCTTCGTCTGCTGGTAGTGCTCGAGGGCCATCTTGTGCGTCTCGCGACCGACGCCGGACTTCTTGTAACCACCGAACGCCGCATGTGCGGGATAGGCGTGGTAGCAGTTCGTCCAGACCCGCCCTGCCTTGATGTTGCGGCCCATGCGATAGGCGCGGTTCATGTCGCGCGTCCACACCCCGGCGCCCAGACCGTAGATCGTGTCGTTCGCGATCGCGAGCGCCTCCGCCTCGTCCTTGAACGTCGTCACACTGATCACCGGGCCGAAGATCTCCTCTTGGAAGACCCGCATGTCGTTGCGCCCCTCGAAGATCGTGGGCTGGACATAGAAGCCGTTCGAGAACCCGCCGGAGAGCTCCTCGACGCCGCCGCCCACCAGGACCTTCGCGCCCTCCTCCCGCGCGATCTTCATGTAGCCCATGATCTTGTCGAACTGCTCTTCCGACGCCTGCGCACCCACCATGGTCTCGGTGTCGAGCGGGTTCCCGCGTTTGATCTCGTTCGTGCGAGCAACGACCATCTCCATGAAGCGCTCGTAGATCGATTCGTGCACGAGGCCGCGAGACGGACACGTACAGACCTCACCCTGGTTCAGGAATGCGAGGACCATTCCCTCTACGGCCTTGCTGACGTATTCATCCTCCTGGTCGAGAACGTCTTCGAAGTAGATGTTCGGCGACTTTCCGCCCAACTCGACGGTGGACGGGATGATGCTGTCCGCCGCGTACTTCAGGATCTGGGAGCCAACTGCCGTCGAGCCGGTGAATGCGATCTTCGCGATGCGATCACTGGTGGCGAGCGCCTGGCCCGCTTCCTTCCCATAGCCGTTCACGACGTTGAGCACGCCCGGAGGGAACAGGTCCCCGATGAGTTCGATCACCAGAAGGATCGACGCGGGTGTTTGCTCGGCCGGCTTCAGGACGACGCAGTTCCCGGCGGCAAGGGCGGGCGCGAGCTTCCAGGCAGCCATCAGGATCGGGAAGTTCCATGGGATGATCTGCCCGACGACACCGAGCGGCTCGTGGACGTGGTACGAGACCGTCGTCGCGTCGATCTCTGCGAGGCCACCCTCCTGGGCGCGAAGGCAGCCGGCGAAGTAGCGAAAGTGATCCACCGCCAGCGGCAAGTCGGCCGCGAGCGTTTCGCGGACGCCCTTTCCGTTGTCCCAGGTCTCGGCGATCGCGAGCATCTCCAGGTTCGCCTCGATGCGATCGGCAACCTTCAGGAGGAGTCCGGAGCGTTCCGCAACCGACGTCTGCCCCCAGGCTTCGCTGGCGGCGTGGGCCGCATCCAACGCCCTGTCGACATCCGCGGCGGACGAACGGGGGATCTCGCAGATCACCTCCCCGGTCACCGGGGTGGTGTTCTGGAAGTACTCGCCCTTCACGGGGGCGACCCACTCGCCGCCGATGAAGTTCTCGTAGCGCGTCTTGAATTTGACCGCCGAGTTCTCATGGCCCGGGTTGTCGAAAATCATGGTGTCCCCTTCGTTCGCCGCGCTTCGTGGTGGCTCGGTCGGCGCGCGCTCGATCGTTCAACTTCGATCATCCAGACAGACATTCGTTGTATGATGGGTGAAGAGCAGGATGCCGAAATACTCTGTACCAGGTTGATTGTCACGAGCACCCCGGGTACCCGGCGTGAGCGGCTCCCGCCCGCCCCGATGTTGCGCAGAGATGCATCGAGCGCCTCGGGCCGGGCGAGGCCGATCTCTCCGACGTCGCGAGCAGTGCGGGCGTCACCCGCCAGACCGTCGACCGATACTTCGACGACATGGAAGAACTGCCGTCGGGCCAGCCCGTGCTAAGGTTCGCGCGGTGAGACGGCGGCTACGGTACCTCGCGCTGATGCTCGGGGGACTCGCGCTGGGGATTCTGGTCCTCGAAATCGGGCTTCAGGCCCTCGCCAGGTTTCGTCCTCGCGAGCGGCCTCCGGAGCTCGCGGGCACCGAGATGATCGTTTTGTGCCTCGGGGACTCACACACCTGGGGCCAGGGAAGAGGATATCCCGAGCGTCTCGCGACTCGCCTCGCGGAGCGCTCCGATGCATACCGCGTCCTCAATCTGGGTGTTCCCGGAAGCAATAGTGCCCAGCAACGCCGGGGCTTTCGAGGCTACCTCGAACGGTATCGACCCGAACTCATCATCCTATGGGTTGGCCTGAACAACTCGTGGAATCGCGCCGAGTCCGACCTCTGGGCCGAGTCTGGAGTCGAAGAGCGCTCCTTGTTCGAGCGCACCGTCGACGGCATTCGACTGGTGCGTTTTTTCCGCGTCTCCGAGCACCAGCGGGCGCTTCGTGAAGCGCAGGCCGAGCACGAGGCAGCCCGGGCCGCGTTCTCTGAGCAGGAGACCTATGTCCCCGCTCAAGCCAAAAAACCGCTTCGAGCGCTCGGCAAGGGGATCCACGAACACCACATGCTCGGCAACGAGCACGTCTTTCAGCATGAGACCCGGGACACCGGAGAACTCGAAGCATCCGAGGTTGCGCGCGTGACGGACCTCGACCTGAGATGGATGATCGAGGAGGCTCGGCAGGCAGATGTGCCTGTGATCGCCATCGCCTATCCGATCGACTTCCTGAGCTCGAAAGCCGTGAACGAGGGCATCCGCTCCGCGGCCGCCGCGAACTCCGTCCCCGTCGTCGACTCGGCTCAGGCCACAATCCGCCTTCGCGGACGCTTCGAGGCTGCCGGAGAAGCACCACCGAAAATGATCGACCAGACAGCGCATCCAACCCAGGCCCTCTACGACGAAGTCGGCGACATGGTACTCGAGGTGATCGACC
>JAJDDH010000316.1 GCA_029260415.1 Phycisphaerales bacterium
TCACCATCCCGATCGATCGACTCCACCCGCCAGCCCAGCTCCACGGCGAGCCCGCGCGCCCCGGCCACCTGACGCAGGTACGCCAGGTACTCCTCGCGCGTCGCCTTCTCCTGGTCCCTCGTCACCAGCGGCACACCCGCGATCTCGAGCCGCTCCGGGCTCGAGAAGTACTTCGTCCCCGGCGCCCACCACCCCATCGTCCACCCGAGCGACCCCGCCTCGACCTGCAGCGCCCCCACGCCCGCGCTCTTGAGCGCGTCATGCACCTCAAGCCCGATGGGCCCCCCGCCCACGATCAGCACATCCGTTGTTTCCATGCCCGACGGTAGGTCGCCCCCGCCCCGACCCAGCTACGCGGTGATGTCACCCGTCATCGGTCGGCGGGTTCCACCCGAACGTCGCCGCCCGGCTCCTGAACACGCCCCGGAGCGCGCCCACATCCGTCGCCATCCGGCGCGCCTCCTCGAACAGAGGCGACTCGCGCGACACCCCGTCCGCCACCCCACCCGCGAGCTGACGCAGCTGCTCCCGCAGGCCCGGGTTCGGGGTCGATTCATCGACCATCGCCGGCTCCTGGCGCGCCGCCTCGATCGCCGCGTTCCGCTGCGACACCACCACCGCGCCGACCACACCGCCGATGACCAGCACCGCCGCGATCAGAGCCCCGCGCCCCGCCAGCGCCGAGGGCGGTCGCCCGGGCTCGGGCGCCGTGCACGCGAGGCGTTCACGCAGGCGCGCCCGAGCCATGTCGCTCAGGCCCTCGCCCTCGATCGGCTCGCTCCGCAGGCGAGCCTCAAGCCCGCCGAAGTTGTTCTCACGCCCGCTCATACGCCGCCTCCCGTCCGACCATCTCAAGCCCATCCCCCGCCCGCGCCGCCGCGATCTCGCTCAGTGTCTTCCGCGCCCGGTGCAGCATCACGCGAACCCCAACCCTCGTCTTGCCCATCACCCGCGCGATCTGCCCCGGGTCCAGGTCCTCGCTGTACCGCAGCCACAACGCGTCGTACGCCTCCGGGCTGAGTGCCTCACGCGCCATCGCCCACACCGACTCACCCTCGGGCCGCTCGCCCGCGTCCGCGCTCTCGGGCGCCTGGCGGTCCCTATCTCTCGCGGACTTCTGCCTCCGGCGCACCACGTTGATGATCTCCCGCCTCGCGATCGTCAGCATCCACGGCGCCACGGGCTCGCCCTCCCGGTATGTCCTGATCGACCTCCACGTCCGCAGCAGCGCCTCCTGCGTCACCTCTTCCGCGTCGTGCCGGTCTCGCAGGCGGGACATCGCCAGGCGGAAGATCCGCCCCTCGAATCGGTCCACGAGCATCCCGAAGCACGCCCGATCGCCCGCGCGAGCGCGCGCCGCGAGCGCCTCGTCGCTCACCCCGCCGTTGTGCTGACCCTCGTCCCGCATGAAACCCCCAGCCACTCAGCCGCCGATCCGAACCTCGCCCAGCATCTCGCTCATCTTCTCCGACGCGACCCGCAGCGAGCAGCGCACCGTCCGCCCGTCCGATTCCAGGCGGATCCCGCGCGTCAGCTCCAGCAGCGCCCGGAAATCGTCGTCGTCCGACTCACGCGCGATCATCCGCCCCAGCGCCAGCAGCCCCTGCCCGATGTCCACGATCGAGTCCGCCTCGTCCCCGTTCTCCGTCGTCAGCGCCAGCACGCCGAACGCGTCGTCACCGTCCTGACCCACCGCGAGATACAGCGCCTCGGCCTTCTGCGCGATCTCGCTCACCGGCGCAAACCCGATCAGCCCGGGAACGTCCGACGCCAGCACGCTCAGGATCACCCCGTCGTGCCGCCCCCCCGCGGCCCGCTCGATCGCGTCGCCCGTCATCCCGGCGCGTTTCCCGTCGATCACCTGCAGGCCCTTGTCCAGCCAGCCCATCCCGGGCGACGCCAGCATCACCCGCTCGTCGTCGCCCGTCTCGATCGTCAGCGCGTGGATCACCTCGTCGTCCTCGCCCACGCGCCACACGTCATGACCCGCGACGCGGATCTCCACGTCCCCGTTCATCGCCTCGTGCCACGCGCCCAGCTTCTGCCCGATCCGGTCGAGCGCCGCCGTCCCGCTGATGATGATCACCATCGACTCGTCGTCGTGCATCCCGTCCCAGCCGTACAGCGTCACGCCGTGCACGTCACGCCCGAGCTCCAGATCGCCCAGCAGTTCCGCAACGTCCGGGTCCTCGTCGATGCCCTCCTCGATTTTCTCGAGCAGCATCCGCCCCAGGTCACACCCCAGCGCCTCCTCCAGGTCCAGATGCACCAGCCAGTTCGACTCGCCGTCGACCCGCTTCTCCGGGACCGGGCCCGCACCCGCCAGCGTCCCGATCGTCATCACGCCCGCCAACGCGAGCCCGTGTGCCGTGTTCTTCATCATCGCGTTGCTCCTCACGCGGCCATCCACGAGTCCGTAGCCGCCCAGAGAGGTACGACCCGCCCGCCCCCGCGTTACGCCCCCCACACCGACCCTTCTCCCGATTCACCTCTCGGACCTTCCACCCCGCCCAAACAGGCCCCAACGAGGCCGCAGCCTATAGTCCCCGAGCTTTCGACCACGAACCCTCTTCCACGGGAATCCACCGATGCCGAACCTGACGATCAACCCCCGCCAGATCCTGGGCGA
>JAJDDH010000317.1 GCA_029260415.1 Phycisphaerales bacterium
ATCCTGGACATGTGCCGGACAGTGTGCAACATCACGGGCGACTGCACCGTCTGCACGCTCGTCGCCAGCAGCGAGAACGCGCTGCTGAGCGAGGAGCAGGTCGAGGCCCGCCTGAGCGCGATGCGGGCGGGCGGGCTGGACGAGCACCCGCCGGTCCAGGACGATCGCGACCAGGCCTCGGGCTAGCTCACGCCAGCGCGAGCGATTCCAGGTCCTGGTGCAGGGCGATGATGCGCTCGAACATCGAGCGGGCGCCGGCAAAGACGGAATCCTTCTCCGGATCGGTCAGCGGGTAGTCCGCCAGGCGCGACTTCCAGTCCTCCCAGAGCGGGCGTTGGTCCTTGCCGTAGGGGTCGAGGTAGTTGAACCCGTCCGTGCACTCGGGCTCGAGGCCCCAGGCCTTCTTGAGCTTCATCGCGACAAACTTGTTGCCGTTGTTGGCGCCCTCGCGCACGTAGTGCAGCCCGAACAGCGCGTGCCCGTCGCGCTCGCTCAGCGTCGCGACGTGCCCCAGCATCGTCCGCGCGGCATCGGTCGTCTCGATGGTCTCCACGTCCACCCCGAAGTGCTCCAGATCCGCCCGCAGGTACTGCTCCTGCAGCTGGCGGTCCGAGACCAGATCGTTGATGATCGGCGTCGTCGCGCGGGCGTTCACCAGGGCCGCGTCGAGACCCTTGTTGACCACCCACATCTGCTTGAGCAGCTCGACGTAGCCCTCGCGGCTCATCTCGCCCTTGACCATCGCCTGGGGCACCCTGTCGTGCTCCGCCTGCTCGTGCAGATCCCAGTTGTCCTCTTTGAGGCGCTGCGTGATCGGGCGCGAGTCCGCCGCGGGCACGCTCACCGCTCCCCGCAGGAACGGGCACTTGGAGACCGGCGCGCCGGTCGGGGCTTCGGACTGAATCTCTGGGTCGCTCGACGACATGCGCGAGACTCCTTCAGGGGCAGGGACAGACGATCGTGAGCCTCGCTGTATTGAGACTCGTTCTCAATCATTGCCCAGCCCCGACCCGCGTCAAGCCGCGAAGAACGCTCGCGCTGCCCCCCGGTCTCCGGCCAGATCCCGTCAGCGCTCGCGTAGGCCTCGGCAGGACAGGGGCTTGCGTCATCGTCTTCCAGACCCGACAATCCGGTTTGGGGTCGTGCTCTTCGGCCCTCCCACGATCTCGGGGCACGATGGGCACACAGGACGTCATCCAGGGCTCGGGCGAGCAGCGCCGCCTTTTCACCCAGCGCCTGCTCGCGGACCTGCGCGCCCTGGAACGGATGCTCGATGAGGGCCTCTTCGAGACGGGCGCCCGGCGCATGGGCGCCGAGCAGGAGCTCGCCCTGATCGACGACGCCGACCTGCCCGCCCCAGTCGCGACCCAAGTCATGCCCCTGATGACCGACCCCCGCGTCACGCACGAGCTGGGTCAGTTCAACCTCGAGTACAACTGCGACCCGATCACCCTCGCGCCCGGCGCCCTGCGCGACCTGCGCGCCCAGCTCGAGCAGGCGCTCACCACCGTCCGCGAGGCCTGCGCCAAGGTCGGCGCCCGCCCCGTGCTCACGGGCATCCTCCCCACCCTCCAGCTCTCGGACCTGACCCACGAGAACATCGTCCCCAAGCCCCGCTACCACGAGCTGGACCGCAAGATCCGCGAGCTCCGCGGCGGGAACTACGAGCTCCGCATCAAGGGCATCGATGAGCTCACCCTCAAGCACGACTCGATCATGCTCGAGGCGCTCAACACCAGCTACCAGCTCCACTACCAGGTCGACCCGGACGCGTTCGCCCTCGCGTTCAACACCGCCCAGGCCGTCGCGGGGCCGATCCTCGCGGCGTGCTGCAACTCACCCGTCCTCTTCGGCAAACGCCTGTGGCGCGAGACCCGCATCGCCATCTTCCAGCAGGCGGTCGACACCCGCGCCGAGTCCACGCCCCACGAGCGCGAGCTGCGCGCCCGCGTCCGCTTCGGCGAGAAGTGGTGCGACCATGGTGTGCTCGAGCTGTTCAAGGACGACGTCGCCCGCTTCCGCATCATGTTCGGCGCTGAGGATGACGAGAAGCCCAACGAGATGCTCGACCGAGGCGAGATCCCCAAGCTCATCGCCCTCCAGACGCACAACTCGACCGTCTACCGCTGGAACCGCCCCTGCTACGGCATCACCGGGGGCAAGCCCCACCTCCGCATCGAGAACCGCTACCTCCCCTCGGGCCCGACCATCGCCGACGAGGTCGCCAACACAGCGCTCTGGGTCGGGCTCATGAGCGCCATCCCGCGGGCCTTCCCCGACCTGACGCAGCGCCTCAACTTCGAGGACGCGGCCAACAATTTCATCGCCGCGGCCCGCCTCGGCCTCGACTCGCAGATGACCTGGCTCGACGACCGCTCCGTGCCCGCGCCCGAGCTGGTGCGCAGCGTGCTCCTGCCCCTGGCCCGAGAGGGCCTCGAATCCCTCGGGCTCGAAAGGAGCGAGATCGACCAGTCGCTCTCGATCATCGACGAGCGGGTCGAGTCGCGCCAGACCGGCGCGCACTGGATGCTCGCGTCCGTCGCCGCGATGAAGGGCGAGGGCACCCGGGCCGAACGCCTCAGCGCCCTGACCAGCGTTACGCTCAGGCGCCAGCTCGAGGGCAAGCCCGCGCACACCTGGCCCGTCGCCACGCTGGGCGAGTGCGGCTCCTGGGAGCGCAACTACCAGACCGTCGGGCAGTACATGAACACCGACCTGCTGACGGTGCAGGAGGACGAGCTGATCGACCTGGCCGCGTCGATCATGGACTGGGA
>JAJDDH010000318.1 GCA_029260415.1 Phycisphaerales bacterium
GAGGCGACGGACCGCAGCGCACGGTACAGCTCGGCGTCGAGCCCATCACCACCTCCCCCAGCGTCCGGGGCTTGATCTGAGAATCGGTCGGGCGCCATCGATCTCCGGCCTCCGGAGCGCCAGCCTATCGGATCTTCGCCCAGGAGCCCATCCAGGCGCGTCAGGGCGGTTTCGCCCCGCCATCCGGAAATCTGGGCCGGCCGTGGTTCGCGCATCCCGCGTTTCTCGCTGATCCCCATAGAGGCCCCACCGGGTCCACCAGCGAGGAGACGCATCATGCGATTCACAACGATTCGATTTGGACTGGGTTCCGCCGTTCTTTCCACCGTCGGTGTGGGCGCCGGATGGCAGACCGCGCACGCGGCCCCGCCCAGCTTCGCAATCCAGGACGAGGCGGACTACACCCGGTTCATCGACGCCGTGAGGTCGTCGGAGTACATCCGCGAATCCATGCTCATCGGCGGGGACCTGCTCGCGTCGGATTGCTCCGGGCAAGCTCCCGCCGAAGTCGCGCCCCGCGTGATCGCCAGCATCGCCCTGGGCATCGCCTTCGCCGAACGAAACCCGCTCGCCGAAACCAGCGACGTGAGTGTGTTCCTCGAAGCGACCGACGCGGTCCTCGCCGCGGCAATCGAGACGGACCCGGACCTGAGCGTGCCCGAGCACCTGCTCGCGGCCGTGCGGTATCACCGGGTGATGACAGGCGTTCCCGGCGACCCCGCCTCCGAGCAGCTCGCAGGCTTCGACACGAACGTTGGAGAACGCGCGCTCGAACTGCTGGGCGTCGAGCTCCCGCCGGTGTTTGATGTCGATTCACTCGGCGACCACGCCCGTGCCGTGGAGTCCGCGGCGGCCACGAGCGTTCTCACCCGCCCCGAGCTCGGCCTGCTACTGATCCGAGCGTTCATGGGCCAGGCCCCCGATGCGACCGAGCCCAACGCCGACATCGGAGCCGCCCTGGACGGGTACCTCCTCTGCCGGGGCGTCGATTCCGCCTTCGGACTCGTCCGCGCCGACATGGAAGGCGTGAACCTGGCCGTCAGCGCCATGCCCACGTTCGCCCAGTACGAGGCGGCCCTCGCCATCCCCGCCGGCCCCCTCGACCCCGCGCTCTGCGATCCCGGCAATGAGGACCTGCGGGACTGCCAGGCCCCCAACCCGCTCCAGGAGAGCCTGCGTCAGGCCATCTACTCGGCGGTCGACATCGGCGGCGAAATCATCTCCGAGTTCGGGGAGCCCGCAACGCTCGAGGAGAGCCTCGATCTCACTCCCCTCGAGATCCAGCAGATCGAGGCCCAGCGCATCGCAGACCTGCGCCGCTCGTCCGAGTCGCGCACCTCGATGCTCGCCAACGCCGCCCTGCTCTTCAGCGACACCGACGCCGCCCCGTACGCCGAGCGCCAGCTCGGTCTGGGCTCCGCCGCCATCGGCGCCAACACCCACTGGGCGACAGTCAAGGCGGGAATCGAGACCTACGCCGGCTTTGCCTCTGGCGGGCTCGCGCTCCTCCAGGGCGACGCCTCAGGCTTCTTCTCGAACACCGCCGACGGCGTGCTCGGCATCTTCGGCGCCGCCGAGGCCAACTTCAGCAACGGCGTCACCACCGACGACATCTACCAGCAGGCCGAAGAGATTCAGATGCAGCTCGTCGAAGTCCAGACCCAGCTCAACGAGCGGTTCGACGCCATCGACGCGAAACTCAACATCGTCTTCGACACGATGATCAACGCCTTCGACGTCGTCCTGGGTGATCTCGAGAACATCAGCGAATCCGTTGATCAGCAGACCAACCTCATCCTCGAGCAGCTCGCGACACTCAACCGCCTCGAGGACACCCTGGGCATCTACGCCCGCGACCTGCTCGCCCAGGACTTTGAGAACGACGTCAACTCCTACCTCTCCGCCCGAGGCGTTGAGGACATCCCCTACGCCCAGTACCAGTCAGGCGCCGCCAGCTACTTCTCATACGGCGCCAACACCTCAACCTCCGACCCCTTCGTTGGCAACCCCGACGCGCCGTTCAGCCTGATCGGCGCCGACGGATCCCTCGCGGGTGATGCCGTCTCCACGCGCCTCGCCGAGCTGATGGCCAACGCGACCGCGTTCACCTCCCGCTCCGCGTACAACCCCGACGGCGCCGCGGGCCCCGAGCCCTGGTCCGCCGGCGCCACCGCCTACACCCAGCTCGCCGCCCAGAGCCCGTGGTACTACGCCGCCCTGCTCGGGTCCCAGCAGGCCACCCTGCCCGTCACCCACACCGACCGTCTTCTCGAACGCTCCGAGCACCTGCTCGGGTTCGTGGACTGGTGCCGCCAGACGGGCGACTTTGGACTGACGGGCGAGAGCGGCATGCCCGTCGAGGAGTCCCACCTGATCGCGGGCCTGATCGACTACTACGCCCTGTCCGCTGGAACCCTGCAGGACGCCATCGACGCCCACACGGCGCTCACCCTCTCAGCCGGCCCGGGCGGCTCAGCCTTCGACTACTCGCTCTCGATGCCCGACGGGTCGTACCTGAACCTCTGGAACCAGGACCCGTACGCCGATCCGGGCGAGTACGTCCCGCCGCTGACCCACCTCACCACTGGATGGGGCGGCGCCTCGGACAACCTCTCGTTCGGCGCCAACCTTCCCGCGTTCGATGGGTATGCCATCTTCAAGCCGACCACCGGGGGGCAGCAGACAGAGGACCAGCGCACGCTCGCGGCCATGATCCGGACCAAGATGCTCGCGCTCACGGCGCCCAGCGACGGCAGCCCCGCCCTGCCCAAGGTCCACTGGTACATGACGCCCCGAAACCCCGGTCTCGGGACCATCTGGACGATGAACATCGCAGTCAGCGCCGTACCGGGCGCCGCGAGTTCAGACGCGATCACACGGCGCGAGATCGATTTCACACACGAGCGATACGTAGAAGAGACCCTCTTTGAACCCGCCCACTGGGAACCTACTCGATTCCTCGGCAGTCCGACCGTCCCGGCAGAGCTTATGCGCATCGCATGGCCGATGGTCCTGCGTGACGCGCTGGCCGCGGGCACGTACATCCCTCTCAACCAGAACTTTGAGTACACGAACAACCAAGGTTCACTCGTACGCACACGGTTCCTGAACGACGTCGTCCCAATCCTCCACACCCGCCCCGAGCTCGAGGACGACTCGCTCGAGTTCTACCAGGGCCTCCGCTCGCTCGTTCGGGCGGAGATCATCACCCAGTTCGCGACCCCCGGCTCGGACATCGAGATCGCCGCCCGCACGCTCAACGACGCCGAGGCGCTGCTCGACGCCTACACCTCCGTCGCCTTCGCGGGCGTCTTCAACCGGTCCGAGGCGATTCGCAGCGCCCTCCGCGGCGCCCCCCCGAGCCCCGCCAACGGGTACGAGGGCAGCGCCTTCGGCATCCGCACCGACGACGCCTTCGAGCTGCTCTTCAAGGCCGACGAGGCGGACATCGATCCGCCCCAGCCCATCGCGTTTGAGGACGACTTCGCCTCGCTCGCCTCGACACTCAAGGGCAGGCTCAGATCACTGCGCCCCGCCTTCGCCGCCGAGGCCCTGGCCCCGCGCCAAACCTCGCCCATCATCGCCTGGACGCACGAGACCCTCCGCGCCCTGCGTGACGACGCCAACCATCTCGCGGTGGACGATGCCTACGCGGCCTACACCGAAGGCGCCGCCCGCAGCGTGCTCGCCAACGACACCCGCCAGCTGCTCAACACGCAGCAGAACGGTGGGGGTATCACTCTCATCTACCGCCCCATCCAGATCGACCTGGACTTCGCGCACCCCGACGGCGGGGGCGCCTACCGCGAGACCGACCTCGGACGCGTCACTTTCCTCCCCGACGGCACGTTCAGCTACACCCCCAACCCGGGCGCCACAGGCATCGACGTCTTCCCCTACCGCGTGATCTGCGACATCTCCGACGCGGCCGGCACCCCGGTGCTGGAGTACAGCCAGCCCGCCCACGTCCGGGTCGCGGTGGAAGCGCCCAGCTGCCCCGCCGACCTGGCCGAGCCCTACGGCGTCTTGAACTTTGATGACGTGCTGGCCTTCCTGGTCGCATTCGGCGCGATGGACCCCGCCGCCGATCTCGCGCCGTCCTTCGGCGACTTCAACTTCGACGACGTGCTCGCGTTCCTGACCGCCTTCGGCGCCGGTTGCCCGTAAACAGAGGTGCGGAGGCCACCCGCTCCCTCCGGGGAGCGGTGGCTTGCGTGCCGGCGCCACGAGCATGCCACGCGCCACGCTTCGCCCGCCGGCGACGCGTGGCGCCCTCCGGGGCCCCGTCCGCGACGGAATCTCCTGAGCGCGCGCGGACGTCGATGCTCGGGAAGACCGCGCCGTTCATCGCTCGCGGTCGCGCAGCGTGCAGAGGCGTGTCCGGGCATGCAGGTTGGGGAGGTTAATCGCTGCTGTATGCAGCAAACCGCGGCAAAACGGGGCGCGCTGGTAAGCCCAGCACGCAGCGTCTCTGACCTCGAGACCACGCGTCCCAGCTCCGACCAACTC
>JAJDDH010000319.1 GCA_029260415.1 Phycisphaerales bacterium
ATCGACCAGATCCGCGCCACCCACCTGCCCAAGGGCGACCCACGCCGCGCCCAGCTGGGCGTCCCCGATGACGCCCCCTCCATCCCCCTCGATCACTTCGTGGACATCTTCAACCTCAGCGCGCACGCCGACGCCCTGCTCACCCTCGAACGCATGGGCGAGAAGAAGCTGGAGAACCTGCTCGCGGGGATCGAGAGCGCCAAGTCCCGGGGCCTGGCCCGCGTCCTGGGCGGCATGGGCATCCGCCACGTGGGCACAACCACCGCCAAGGCCATCGCCCGCCGGTTCCCCGACGCCGACGCACTGCTCAGCGCCAGCGTGGACGACCTGCTCGCCGTCGAGGGCCTGGGCGACAAGACCGCCCCCATCCTCCACGACTACCTCGCCTCTGCACCCGCCCGCGACACGTTCAAGGCCCTGAGCAAGGTTGGCGTCAACCTCACCAGCACCGAGTACCGCCAGCAAGGCGCCTCCGCCCCGGACTCCCCCTTCGCCGCCAAGACCATCGTCCTCACCGGCGCCCTCGACAACTTCGATCGCAACGACCTCAAGGACCTCCTCGAATCCCTCGGCGCCAAGGTCACCGGTTCCATCTCCTCGAAGACCGACCTCGTCATCGCTGGAGAGTCCGCCGGATCCAAGCTCGTAAAGGCCCAGAACCTCTCCATCGAGATCTGGGACGAGCAAACACTTCTCAAAAACCTCCCCAACACGCCCTGACCCGTTTCCATTACGCTCATCCCGTCCCCCCCGATCTGCCGATCTCACGACCTCCCGATCTGCCCCCACCATGCACAACGTCGAGTTCAAAGCCGAGCTGAGAGACCCCGCCCTCGCCCGCGGCATCGCGCGCACGCTCGGCGCCACGCTCAGCGCCACCTACGACCAGACCGACACCTACTTCCGCGTCCCCCACGGGCGCCTCAAGAAGCGCGAGTCGGTCAACGCCGACACCAACCTCCCCGAGCCCGTCGAGTTCATCTTCTACGACCGCGCCAACATCGCCCGCCCCAAGCTCTCCAACTACACGATCTACAGCGAGGACGAGGCCAAGCAGCGCTTCGGCGTCCGCCCCATGCCCGTCTGGGTCGTCGTCCGCAAACGCCGCGAGGTCTGGCTCGCAGGCACGACCCGCGTCCATCTTGATCAGGTCGAGGACCTGGGCGCCTTCATCGAGTGCGAGGCCCTGGTCAGCCAGAAGCAGACCGTCGTGCAGTGCCGAACCCAGAACGACGAGTTCCGCAAGGCCTTCATGCCCGCCATCGGCGAGCCCATCGCCGTGAGCTACTCCGACATGCTGGCGCCCGAAGAGGCCGCGGACCAGGCCTGACCGCGACTCAGCCCGCCCGCCGACGCCGCCCCGCCAGCAGGCCGCCCAGCCCGATCACCGCGAGCCCGCCCGGCGCTGGTACGCTCGTCGCGAAGAACACGCTGTCCCCGATCCCGGTCACGCCGCTGAGCCTGAAGATGTCCGCCAGCGTCGTGCTCTGGATCTCGAGCATGTAGGGGTCCAGCGACTCGTCGTTGAGGTAGAAGAACCGGTCGCCGTCACGCAGGCGCCCGAACTGGTCGCTCAGGATTGCCTCGAGCGTCGCGCCCAGGCTGGCGCCCTCCAGGTGGTCCTCGGCCATCAGCCCGATCCACGCCTCGACCTCGCTCACGTCGCCATACACCGACGCCAGCGCCTCCTGGACCGCTACATCTGAAGTGATGTCCGCCCAGTCCGTCACCGGGCCCAGCCCAAACTCCGCGCGGATGTCCGCGTAGGTCCCCAGCCCGTGGTCGCGCCCGCGCTCCAGGTTCAGCGCCAGCAGGTCCAGCCCGCCCGCGCCGGGAGGCCCGAACAGGAAGCTCCGCACGCCGTCAACCATCTGCAGGTCCATCGCCTCCGCCTCCTGCGCCGTCATCCCGCGGATGAGCGCCTCCATCGCGCCCTCGCCCGTGATCGTCCCCGGGTTGAAGAAGTTGTTCCGCAGCGTGAGGTTCCCGCCGGCGTACGCGCTCCCGTCCTCGTTCACACGCAGCAACTCCTCGTTGAGCATCGTGTGCCCGAACCGGAACGCGGCCGTGGAGAACAGCGTCGACACGCTCGGGTCAATCCCCGCGTCGTACCCCGCGTAGCTCGACATCCCCTGCACGCCGAACGCGGGAAGCCACTCGTCGTACGTGATCTTCTGGATCTGCGCGCCGACGATCTTCCGCGCCGTCTGGTAGATCTGCTCGTCGTCCCAGCCCGGGTTGTCCGCGCTCAATCGCTCGGCCCACTGGTTGTGGTGATTCACGAACACCTGGTGCATCGCCGTCAGCCCCGCCTGCTCGTTCGCCCGCACATCGCCCGCCAGGAACAGCGTCTCGCCCGGCGCGTGCCCCTCGTTGGCGTTGTCCAGCCCACCCGTGTTCAGCGCCATGAACCCGTCCGCGCCCGTCAGCAGCGTCCCGCCCGAGAACGAGCGCAGCGCCGCCGCTCGCGACTCGTCCGAGCCGTACACCATCGAACCGTCCATGAAGTGCGTGATCTCGTTCGTCTGCGCCCGCGCCCCCGACGCGTCGGTCGTGTACGCCGATCGCACGAACGGGATCATCTCGCCCGCCTGGAACACCGGGTCACCCGCGGGCGCAAAGATCGGCGAGAACTCGTGCCCCCCGCCCACCAGCGTGATGTCGTGATCGATGAACTGGCCCCACTGCCAGAACATCGCTGAGAGCCCCCGCTCGTTGCCCGACGCCGTCTGCGTGCCCAGCGTGTTGCTGATCACCCGCGTGCTGGGCCCGGACATCATCGCCCCAACCCCGTCGGCGTATCTCGGATCGCTCACACCACGGATCTGCACCGTGCCCGCGGATCCCAGCCCAGCGTCGAGCAGGTTGTTGCCCGTCCCATCGATGGTCCGAAACTCCTGCCCCAGCGCCGGGGCGCCCAGGGCAACTACAGCGATCAATGCGATGTGCTTCACGTCTTCTCTCCGGTTGGGCCGCGTCCCCCTCAGCATGCCCCGCCACCGGATCCCCGCCCAACCAACCACGCCCACGCCCGCCCCGCACCAGCGGGACGCATCGCGTGTGATCTATGCGCCGGGCAGGGCGAACGCCTATCGGTCCTGACCCCTGGGACCGAAGCCCCCGCCAGCAACTGCCGTCCCCCAAAAACGACCACGGCCCCCGCATCCGCGAGGGCCGCCATCAATCCGGAATGGGCAGAGGCGGACTTGAACCGCCGACACCCGCATTTTCAATGCGGTGCTCTACCAACTGAGCTACCTGCCCGTCGCCCGCGTTGCC
Organism: Phycisphaerales bacterium; assembly: GCA_029260415.1. Lineage (GTDB taxonomy): Bacteria > Planctomycetota > Phycisphaerae > Phycisphaerales > UBA1924 > JAJRXR01. The sequence goes on from JAJDDH010000319.1 coordinate 3,280, forward strand.
TTGGGCGGAGCGTGAACAATACCTCCCCCCGACGCCCCGTCAAGCCACCGACCAAACCCTTCCGCCCTTCGCCCCCAACGCCCGATAGTCAGCCCGCTCCCGCTTTGCGCCCATTCCCCTTGATCGAGCCCCGCAGACGAGGACAATGCGTCCATGAGCACCCCACGAGCCCGATCGCGAGCCCCCCAATACGCCGGCGAAACCCTCCTCATCGCCATCGTCATCCTCTTCAAAACCTTCTCCGCCTCCACCGCCAGCGCCCAGTGCACCGACGCCCTGCCCGACGCCGCGGCGTGGGATCTCCAGATCCAGTGCCGCTCCTCGCTCGAGGCCGGCATCTCCCCGTTCAACCTCCCCTTCCCCTCCTCCCTCTCCTCGCAGTACGTCTCCCTCGACGATGACGGCGCCGTCGCTATCCGCTACATCTCCTCGGGCGCTCAAACCGAGGGCGTCTTCTACGGCATCAACGGCGTCGGCTCCTCCATCATCTCCGCCTCCAGCCCCGACTCCGTCTACTCCACCGACCTCGACCTCCACGCCGGCATGCTCGCCCTCGCCGACGGCCCCTTCGGCGCTGGCGGCGTCCACATCCACGACACCACTGGCGCCAACATCCAGAACTTCCCCGCAGGCGGACCCATGGCCCTCTCTGGGATGGGCTCTCCCACCATGCTCGCCGACGGCGCCATCGCCTACCGCGCTGATTTCGGATTTGAGGACGTCATCGCCATCGACGAGTTCGACGGCCCGACCCGCTCTCAGACTGTCCTGGCCTCCACGCTCGGCCCCGACTACACCTTTCTCCTCACGCCCACCGCGAACGACGCGCGCCAGGTCGTCGCCAACACCCTCCCCGCCTCAGGACCCTCGCGCCGCATCGTCCGCTTCGAGGCCGACGGCTCCCCCACCACCGTCGTCGAGACCGGCGCGATGTTCAACGCCTTCGTCAACTCCACCGCCATCGCCTCCGACGGCCAGGTCGCCTTCTCCGCACGGCGCTCCGCCGACTCCGTCTGGGGCGTCTACCGCTGGAACGGCGCCACCATCACCGAGATCGCCTCTGGCGACAACCCCGACATCAACTCGGGCTCGCTCGCCAACTTCCCCCCCGTCATCAACGCCATGGGCTGGGTCGCCTTCCGCGCCACCGACATCACCAACGACTCCACCGCCCTCTGGGTCGGTGATGGCGACACCCTCGTCAAGCTCGTCGAGTACGACCAGCTCATGCCCACCGACCTGGGCGACCTCCTGGCCGGATTCGACTTCGGAGGCCTCACCGGCAAGCAGACCATCAACGGCGTCATCGACATCAACGACGCCGGCCAGGTCGCTGTCGCCTCCTTCTTCCGCAACGGCACCATCGGCGTCTTCGTCGCCACCCCGAACATCGTTGCCGGCTGCAACCCCGCAGACCTCGCCGAGCCCTGCGGCGTGATCGACTTCTCTGACGTGGTCGCCTTCCTCACCGCCTTCGCGACGATGGACCCGGCCGCCGACTTCGCCGCCCCCTTCGGACAGTTCGACTTCTCCGACGTGGTCGCCTTCCTCGCCGCCTTCGGCTCCGGCTGCCCGTAACCCAATCCCCACCGCTCACCCGCACACACGGAGTTCTGTGATGCCCCGCCTCCCCATCCTGCTCGCTGTCGCTCTCGCCCCGTCCGCCCTCGCCGACGACCTCAGCTTCACCGTCAACCAGGGCGCCAGCTCCGTCGAGACATCCCTCTCCATCCTCGCCGACTCCGAGGGCACGCTCATCGGCGCCTACGACGCCATCGACAACCCCACCAGCACCCAGACCCGCCCCGGATTCTTTGGAGGCTCGGGCAACAACCCCATCCCCCTGGATCTCGACGTCCTCTCCTCCACCGACGTCAGCGCCAACCCCGCCGGCGCCTTCGCCGTCGCCATCGATACCGACGCGCTCACCTTCGACATCAGCGCTCTCGCGCTCAACCTCATCGCCTCAGGCGACGCCGAGTCCGGCATCGACCTCACCCTCGAGTGGAGCGTCTTCAACACCGTCAACCCCACCTTCATCTTCCCCGGAGGCATCCCCCTCACCCTCCCGCTCTCCAGCACGCAGCTCACCACACTCAGCCTCGACCAGACCGGGCCCAGCGCCCTCCCGGGCGTGCTCACCCCCGACGGCCCAAACGCCTACACCCTCGCCGCCGCGGTCCCTGTCAGCGTCGCCGTCGCCGCCGACTCCGCGACGCTCCCCATCCCCGAGACCGCCTTCGACGCCGTCCTCCCCCTCACGGGCCAGCTCACGCTCAACACAGACAACACCGCGACCATGTCCCTCGCCTTCGATCTCGAGGGCCTCTCGCAAACCATCGACCTCTCCGCGGCCCCCGCCATCGAGGACCTCCCCTTCGAACTCCCCACGCTCGGCGAGGACACCGCCTCCGTCCTGCTCACGCTCCAGTTCGCCAGCGCCGCCGTCGCCGCCTCGGGGTCGATCAACATCGTCGCCGAGGGCGCCGCCGCCAACTGCAACGCCGCCGATCTCGCCGAGCCCCTGGGCGCCCTCGATTTCTCCGACGTCATCACATTTCTCACGCTCTTCGCCGAGGGCGATCCCGCCGCGGATCTCGCCCTGCCCACCGGCGCGTTCGATTTCTCCGACGTTGTCGCCTTCCTGACCGCGTTCGCCGCCGGCTGCCCGTAACGCACCCTTGACGGGCCCCGTACTCCTGTGGGACACTGCGCCCGTTCCGCGCCCACCCCTGGAGAGACGACAATGCGAACCGCCGCCCCCACCATCGCCGCGATTGCCGCCGGCGCCGCGACCGTCGCATTGGCCCTCAGCCTCCCGACCGCCGACCCGCGCGTGCACACCATCGAGGCGGGCCTGATCGACGAGTTCGTCAACTGGGAAACCCCCCACGTCTCCCCGATCACCATGACACCCGACGCCTCCCGCCTCCTCGCGGTCAACACCCCCGACAACCGCCTCGAAGTCCTCTCCCTCGCCGGCGCGCTGCCCGAGCCAGAGGCGTCGATCCCCGTCGGGCTCGACCCCGTCTCCGTCCGCGCCCGATCCAACTCCGAGGCCTGGGTAGTCAACCACATCTCCGATTCCATCTCCGTGGTTGATCTCACGACGATGCACGTCACGCGCACAATCACCACCGCCGACGAGCCCGCCGACGTCGTCTTCGCGGGCGTGCCCGAGCGCGCCGTCGTCACCTGCTCCCCGGCCAATCTCGTGCAGGTCTTCGACCCGAATGATCCCGCAACCCCCCTCGCCGAGATCGACATCGAGGGCGAGGACCCCCGCGCCCTGGCCGTCAGCCCCGACGGCATGACCGTCTACGCCGCCATCTTCGAGTCGGGCAACGCCACCACCATCATGGGCGGGGGCATCGTCAGCGACGGCACCCTCGCCTTCCCCCCCAACGTCGTGAACCACGCCCTCGGTCCATGGTCCGGGCTCAACCCCCCGCCCAACGACGGCGCGTCCTTCGACCCCCCGCTCAACGGCGCCAACCCCAACCCCATCCGCGTCGGGCTCATCGTCCGCCAGGACGAACAGGGCGACTGGCACGACGACAACGAAGGCGACTGGACCAGCCTCGTCTCGGGCGACTTCGCATCCCTCTCCGGGCGCCAGCCCGGCTGGACCCTCGTCGACCAGGACCTGGCCATCATCGACGCCTCCTCCATGGGCGTCTCCTACGCAACCAGACTCATGAACGCCTGCATGGGCGTGGGCGTCAACCCCGCCACGGGCCAGGTCGCCGTCGTAGGCCTCGAGCACACCAACGAGGTCCGCTTCGAGCCCGTCGTCAACGGACGCTTCGTCCGCGTCCACGGCGCCGTCATCGACCCGACCAACCCCGCCAACAACACCCTGGCCGATCTCAACCCCCACCTCACCTACACCGACGGCGCCGGCTTCGTCCCCGTCGCTCAGTCGCAGCGCGACATGTCGCTGGGCGACCCACGCGCCGTCGTCTTCAGCTCAGACGGCGTCACCGCCTACGTCGCCGCCATGGGCTCCAACAACGTCGGCATCTTCGACAGCGCCCTCTCCCGCGCAGGCGCCGACACCATCGAGGTCGGCGAAGGCCCCACGGGCCTCAGCCTCGACGAGCCCCGCGACCGCCTCTACGTCATGAACAAGTTCGCTGGCTCGATCTCCGTCGTCGATCTCATGACCGAGACCGAGATCACCCAGGTCCAGCTCTTCGACCCCACGCCCCAGGCCATCAAAGTCGGTCGCAAGCACCTCTACGACACCCACAAAAACTCCGGTTTGGGCCAGGCCTCCTGCGCCTCGTGCCACATCGACTCACGCACCGACCGCCTCGCCTGGGACCTGGGCGACCCCGCGGGCGAGATGAAAGCCTTCGAGGGCAACTGCCCCGACGGCGGCTGCGGCAACTGGCACCCCATGAAGGGCCCGATGACCACGCAAACATTGCAGGACATCATCGGCAAAGAACCACACCACTGGCGAGGCGACCGCACCGGCATCGAAGAGTTCAACGGCGCCTTCATCGGACTCCTCGGCGACGACACCGACCTCACACCCACCGAGATGCAGGAGTTCGAGGACTTCCTCGCCTCCATCCACTTCCCCCCCAACCCCTTCCGCAACCTCGACAACTCCCTC
>JAJDDH010000320.1 GCA_029260415.1 Phycisphaerales bacterium
CGAGGCCGACCTCAAGAAGGGCGCCGTCGGCGCCTTCAACGTCCCCGGCATGATGAAGGTCCTCGTCCAGAACAAGAAGGCCACCAAGGCCCGCAAGGGGATCAACCCCTTCACCGGCGAAGAGACCATGTTCAAGGCCAAGCCCGCGCGCCGCATCGTCAAGGTGCGCCCGCTCAAGGGTCTCAAGGACCTCGTCGCCTGATCAGGGCGCCAGGTCTCACCTGAATCTCGACAGAGCCCGAGCGCGCCGCTCGGGCTCTTGTCTTTTTCGTCCCTGCTCTGTTACCGATCAACCATCCCGATCACCTCATCCAGCGCCCGCGCATGCTCAAGCAGCATGCCCGTCAGCCGGTCCGCCTCACGGATGTACCGATCCGCGTCGCGCGTGTGCATCGCGTGCTGCAGCCCTGGCAGCGTCCACGACGCGTACCCGCTCGTCGCGTCCGGCGCCGCGTACAGGCTCCGGAACCACGGGCGGTCGTCGTGCCCCCCGTCGCCCGCGCACCACCGCATGTCGAACGCCCGCATCATCGCGTTGATGCGAGACAACTCCCGCTCGCCCATCCCGGGCTCGCCCCGCAGGTCCCGCAGGTCCGTCGCCAGGGCCCCGAACCGGCGCGCCGCCTCGCGCAGCCTCGTGTGCGCCTCCTCGATCTCGACCAGACGCGACGCGTCGAAGACCCCCTCGCCCGCGATCCGCTCCCCGAAGGAGTCCACCTTGCGGACGATCTCCCCGCCGTAGTTCGCCGGGTCCAGCGCCGCGCCAGTGTCGCTCAGTCGCGCCGCGACGGCGCTTGCCATCCGCGTCATCATCAATGCCGGCTCGTAGTCATCGCCCACGACCTTCCGGTACCACGCCAGCGTGTCGTACATCGAGTGGTACGCCGTCCCGGGCGAGCCCCCGCACGACAGCGACACGCTCGGCACGCACGCGTGACACAAGAAGCCCACGTGGTCCGACCCGCCCCCAAGCTCCCCGATCCGCGCGTGCCCGGGACGCTTCTTGTCCTCGCTCCGCTCCAGCCAGGCCTCGAGCACGCTCCGCTCGGGCTCGCGGCAGTTGGGCGTCTCCCCCGCCGCCTCGTGGATCACCGTCCACAGCGAGGGCGACGCGCTGGCATTAAAGTTCGGCCCCATCGAGGCGCCGTCCAGGTTGATGTACGCAACGCACCGCGCCGTCAGAACATCCCGCGCGTTCTCCACAAACTCCGTGGACCCGATGATCCCGTGCTCCTCTGCCCCCCACCCCGCGAACAGGATCGACCGCTCCGGGCGCCAGCCCTGCTTGGCAAGCTCCCCGAACACCCGCGCCGCCTCCACCACCGCGATCAGCCCGCACGTCGGATCCCCCGCCCCGAACCCCCACGCGTCGTGGTGACACCCGATGATCACCAGCTCGTCCGGGCGCACGCTGCCCCGCAGCGTCCCGATCACGTTCCACGTCTGTGTCAGCTCCCGCACCTGCTCGACCTTCAGCCGCACCTTCAGCTCATCGCCTCCGGTCAGGCGGTACGGGTGCTCCATCGCCCCCGCCCAGCCCTCGGGCGCCTCGTCGCCCGTCATGCGCGACAGGATCTCGTCCGCCGCCGCCCACCCGATCGGCTGCACTGGGATGCTCGGCAACCCCTCAACCTCGCTGGGGTCCTTGCGCGTCGCGCCCGGGAACGCGGGCGTGCCGGGCGTCTGCGGGTCGCCCGAGTAGTCCTGCGTCTTGAGCGACCCGCGCTGGATGCTCGTCTCGTTGGCCCACCCGCCCTGGGGGTACATCTCGCCCTTGGCAAAGCCCGAGTCCGCCGGGTCGGTGTAGATGATCAGCCCCGCGGCGCCCGCTGCTTCGGCGTACTTCGCCTTGTACCCCCGGAAGTTCCCGCCGTAGCGGGCGATGACGATCTTCCCTTCGCACGACACGCCCAGTTCCTTGAGCGTCTCAAAGTCCTCCAGGCGCCCGTAGTTCGCGTACACGACCCCCGCCGTCACGTCCCCCGAGCCCGCGTACCCGTTCCACCCCGAGCGCGCGTCCGGGTTCTGCGAGTCCTCGTCCTCGTCCAGCGCCCGCTCGCGCGTCGCCAGCTTCACCAGCTCGGGTTCAACCACCCACACCTCGCCCAAAACCGGACGCCCGATGTAGACCTCCAGCTCCTGCTTGTTGACCTCCAGCCCGAAGCCCTCGAACAGCTCCGCCAGCGTGTCCACGACCAGCGTGTCCCCGGGCGTCCCAGCATCATGCGGCACGGACGCCAGCAACGTGTGAAACTCCCGAAGCTTGTCCGCCGACGCCCCCTCGCCCAGCTTCGCGACGTACTGCGTCAGCGCGTCCGCCCCTTCCTGGCCCTCCTGAACAGCCAGCACGGGCGAGGCGAGAAGCAACGCCGAGAGTGACAGCAGCATCCGTTTCATGGTCGATCTCCGGGTCTCAGGGGGGCTCTTCGGGGGTTCGGGGGGTCAGCTCGTTCCGATCGTAGTGCCCCGCCCTCGGGCGATGAAGACCCCCGCCTCGATCACGATCCAGACCTCCATCGCCAGCATCAGGACCGACACCACCAGCAGCAGCGTGTTGTCGCCCCCGGAGGCGAAGTGCCGGATGAGCTCCGCGATCGCCCACCCCGTCATCGCGAGCATGAAGACCATGGGCAGGGCCGTCACCCACGCCGGGCGGTTGTTGCGAACCAGCCAGACCGTCAGCACCAGCAGCGCCAGCCCGCCCAGGAGTTGGTTTGTCGCGCCGAAGACGGGCCAGAGGATCAGCCCGCCCTTGCCGGCCGCCGCCAGCCCGGCTTGCGGCGCGTCGGACAGCGCCAGCACCAACGCCGTCACTACGGCCAGCCCCGTCGCGACAAACCGGTTCGCGATCAGACCCCGCAGCCCGTGCGCGCGCCGGACGGTGTACCGCTCCGTCCCGTTGCACTCGGGGCAGGCGCCATCCCCCAGCCCGC
>JAJDDH010000321.1 GCA_029260415.1 Phycisphaerales bacterium
GTCGCCAAGGCCGGGCGATAACCTCACCCTATTGCTCCAAACCCGGACCCTTCGAGCGAGCCCCCAGCGGGGCTCGCTCGCAGTTTCGGGTTTAGTGAAGGTCCGCCGCACCCAAGCGCGGCAGGTACCCTGAGGGCCGCCCATGCCGGGCGCTCGGAGGGTCGTCATGCGCCACCAACTCGCCATACTCACCGCGTCGCTCGCCATGCTCTTCGCCGCCCCGACGCCCGCGCTCGCGCTGGACCTGACCGACGCGCAGAAGCAGGTCCTCGCCCAGGCCCAGAGCTACCTCAAGACCCTCGAGACCAACCTCGACCTGGCCATCAGCTCCGTCCCCGCTGGGACCGACAAGCCCACGGGCTCCAAGGCCCGCCTCGCCAAGATGCGCCTCGACCAGGCCAAGGCCTACATCGCCCCCGCCGAGGAGGCCCTCGCCGACCTCCCCGCCGATGACGAGGGCGTCCAGGGCGCCCGCGCACGCCTCGATACCGCCAAGGCCAAGGCCCAGGCCTTCGACGACCGCCTCGCGGGCAAGACCGCGACCGCCAAGCCCGAGACCAAGCCCGCCGAGTCCGCCCCCAAGACCCCCGCCGCCAAGACCCCCGCCGCCGACCCCAACGCGAAGGTCCGCCTGGGCTACCAGCAGGAGGACCTGCTCAAAGCCGCCCGCTTCAACCTCAACCAGGTCGATGGCTACAACAAATCCCTCTACGAGCTCGTCAACCAGATCCAGGGCGTCGAGAACAAGGACACCGTCGATCACCGCAAGCTCGTCCAGGCCCTCAACACCATCAGCGAGGCCAAGCGCAAGGCCGGGTTCGCCAACGACAGCCTCGTCCAGCTCCCCGCCAACGGCCAGGGCGTCGAAGAAGAACAAACCCGCCTCGACTCCGCCCGCGCCAACACCAAGGGCGCCGAGGACTACCTCACCCCCATCCACACCCGACTCCAGCAGGTCATCAACCCCGCCAACTACCCCAACTTCCGCGCCGACCTCGAACGCATCCGCGGCCTCTCCTCCATGTTCGGCTCCACCTACGTCTTCCAGTCCGACCGCCCCGCCGCGGCCGACGTCTACAAGCAGGCCCCCGCCGCCAAGCAAGAGCTCATCCGCATCGCCCAGACCTACCAGCTGCTGATGATCCAGCAGACCGAACAGGGCAAGCAGATCGAGGGCGCGGGCAACGGCATGCTCTCCAACCACGCCGAGTTCCTCGCCCTTGCTGAGCAGCAGCGTCAGTCGCTCCCGGGCGAGATCCGCGAGCACATGGGCGAGGCCAACCAGTACGCCGAACAGGCCGTCAACGAGAAGAAGCCCCTGTTCTTCACCGGCGGCATCCCCCAGCGCATGGACTGGGTGGACGACAAGTTCGCCCTCTACGAGGTCCTCGACACCGAGAACGCCCCCGCGCTGGGCAAAGAGATCGAGCAGTTCAAGGCCAGCCTCAAGCAGCGTCAGAAAGCGCTGTCGGATCTCATCATCGAGCAGAACCGCCTGGCCCCGGACCGGTACACGGGCGCCGACAAGAAGACCCTGATCAAGAAGGCCTCCGACCGCTGGCTCGACTACGAGCCCAAGGCCAAGATCCTCAAGGTCGTCATGCCCATCGAGCAGTGGAAGCGCTCCCCCAAGTGGACCTACTCCAACGGCACCTGGTACTTCTCCGACACCTCCAAGATCCAGGCCCACGTCATCGTCCAGCACGACAAGAAGCTCGCCGTGATCCGCCCCGTCAACCTCTGGATCGACCACACCTCCCAGGACAAGCTCACCGCCAACAGCGTCTACGACATCGACGACGAGCTCCAGCCCAACGAGTTCGTGCTGCTCAAGAACGTGAAGTAGCAGATCCTCGTCCCCCCTCGGGGGAGAGGACACCGGGACAGGGGCTGTCCCAGCCCTGCCGCCCGCAGTGGGCTCGCCCTCCTCCCGCCGCTGGCCCCTCGCCCCCGCCCCCCCGTGGGCCTATCCTTCCTGCCCCGCAGACCGGGGCCCCGGAACCCAGCACCGACCACGAGACCAGCCATGAAGACCGACACCCACCCCACCTTCTACCCCTCCTGCAAGGTCTACTACAACGGCGAGGTCGTCATGACCTGCGGCGCCACGGTCCCCGAGCTCCACGTCGACGTCTGGTCAGGCTCCCACCCCTTCTTCACCGGCAAGGCCCAGTTCGTGGACGCCGCCGGGCGGGTCGAGAAGTTCCAGAAGAAGTTCTCGGGCAACTACTTCCAGAAAAAGAAGAAGTAAGCCCCGCCGACAACCCCCGTTCAAACGCTCCACGCCCCTCCTGGGGCGTGTTGTTATCTGGCCCTCGCCGATCCGCCACACCGCCTTTGGTCCGTGGACCCGCTTCAGATAGCCTTCGCAAGGCTCCGATGCTCCGGGGGTCCACCCCGGACGCCGCGCCGTCGCATCGCCACCACGTCTCCGCCGGAGAGAGCCATTCATGCGTCAACTCGCCCCGCTTTCGGCCCGGGGCGCTGTTGTGCTCACCACGCTCACCTGCCCAGCCCAGACCCTCAGCTTTGCTGATCAGGCCGCCGCGTCCGGTCTCATCGCCCCGCATCAGACCGCTGGCGTCGCCTCAGGCAACGAGTTCATGTCCGCCGGAGGCGCCGTGGGCGACTTCAACCACGACGGACGCCCAGACCTGCTCGTCACGAACGGCATCTACGGCCCCTACTTCGAGAACGACCCCACCCACCTCTTCCTCAACAACGACGGCCTCACCTTCTCCGACGTCGCCCCCTCCCTAGCCGCCTTCGCCGCTGGCTGCCCTTGATAGGGAAATTTTCTCCAGATTTCATCCATTCATCCGGATGAATGGATATACTCCCGCCGGCGGCAGGATGCCGCCCACAACGCGGGAGCCCCCATGCCCTCATCCCTCCTCACAGAACTCGATCGGCGCGTCCTCATCTTCGACGGCGCCATGGGCGCCCTCATCCACGCCATCGATCTCGACATCGAGACCGACTACTGCGGCTGCGAGAACTGCCC
>JAJDDH010000322.1 GCA_029260415.1 Phycisphaerales bacterium
GGACTTCGCCAGCGTCTCGGCGTACGTGGGCACCACCCCCGAACGCGCCCAGGAATCGCTCGACGTGCTGCTGGGCGAGCTGGACCGAGTCAAGGGCGGGATCAGGCCCGATGAGCTCCAGCGGGCCAAGATCGGCATGAAGTCCCGCCTGGTCTTCGGCGGCGAATCCACGGGCGCCCGGGCCGCGGCGCTCGCGGGCGACATGCGCGTGCTCGGACGGGCCCGGTCCATGTCCGAGCTCACCGAGCGGATCGATCGGGTCACGCTCGACGAGGTCAACGCCTACCTCAAGCGCCGATCGCTGGGTCGGATGACCATCCAGACAGTCGGGCCCGAGGCGCTGACCCCGCCCGATGGGACGTGACCTGTCGCCGCACGATCGCCGCGAGGCCTGTAGGCTTGCGTCTGCGAGGCGGGCAGATTCCTGCCGCCGGAGGCCGGATTCGAGAACGGGGAGTGCGATGACCAGAGCGAGCGCCAGGGCCCCCGTCGCGATCGAGATCGAGGACTCGGCCCAGCAGGGCGCGTCCGCGGAGTTCCTGGCGGACCTGTACGCAGGGCTCGGGTCGCACCGAAACGACTTCCGCAACCTCAACCTGCACCGACTGATCGCCTCGCTGGTCCGGGGGCGGAGTGTGCTGGACATCGGGTGCGGGTCGGCCACGCTGCTCACGATCATGCGCCGGCGCGGTCGAACGGTCTTCGGGCTCGAGCCCAACGCGTCGCTGGTCCGGGCGGCCAACGAGCGGGACCCGGAGCTGCACGTCTTCGAGGGCACGGGCGAGTCGGTCAACACGCTCGGTCGGCGGTTCGAGACGATCACGATCATCGACGTGCTCGAGCACATCGAGGACGACCGCAGCCAGCTCGCCCGCATCCACGCCGCCCTGGCGCCCGGGGGCCAGCTCATCGTCCTGGTCCCCGCGTTCCAGGCGCTCTACGGCAAGCGCGACCTCCGCAACGGGCACTACCGCAGGTACTCCCGCAAGGAGCTCGTCTCCAAAATGATCGACGCGGGCTTCGAGATCGACTCCTCCCGGTACTGGAACGCGCTCGGGTTCGTCCCCTACTGGGTCTCCGAGCGGCTTCTGCGGCGCGAGCTCAACGGCGACATCCGCACCGACGAGGCCAAGAGCTGGCCCAAACGCCTCATCATCCGGGCCCTGCACGCCTGGTACCGCAAGGTCGAGAACAACCTGAGCATGGGCTTCGGGCTCAGCCTGATCGTGAACGCCACCCGTCGCGATTCGCACTAGCGGAGGCCCCGGGCCCGCTCGGCTACACTCCGCCCCATGTCGCTGCGAAACGTCCGACGATTCTGGCAATACTCCCTGCTCGGGTCGTTGCTGCTCCTGCTGACGCTCACGCTGCTGTACCCGATCTACCTGACCGTCCGCGGCGGGCTGGCCGAGGACGTTGCGACCGGGCAGGGCTTCACCCTCGATCACCTCAAGCTGGTCTTCGAGGACCCGCTCCAGGTCCAGGCCCTGCTCAACGCGCTCAAGATTGCCCTGGTGACCACGCTGCTGTGCATCGTCGTCGCCCTGCCCCTGGCGATGCTCTCGGCCAGCTACCGCTACCCGGGCAAGACCCTGCTCAACGCCGCGATCCTCGTCCCGCTGATCCTGCCCCCCTTCGTCGGGGCGATCGGTGTGAAGATGCTCCTCGGGCGCGAGGGCTCGCTCAACACCCTCCTGGGGACCGAGTGGGACCTGGTGGGCTCCGCCCGTTTCTGGGGCGTGGTCATCGTCCAGGCCCTGCACCTGTACCCCATCATCTATCTCAACGCGACGGCCTCGCTGGCCAACCTGGACCCGGCGCTGGACGAGTCCGCCGAGAACCTGGGCGCGGGGCCCTGGAGGCGGTTCTTCAAGATCACGCTGCCGCTGATCCGCCCGGGGCTGTTCGCGGGCGGGACGATCGTGTTCATCTGGAGCTTCACGGAGCTGGGCACGCCGCTGATGTTTGATTACAAGCTGGTGACCCCGGTCCAGATCTTCGAGAAGCTCAAGGAGGTCGAGAACTCGGGCGAACCCTATGCGTTGACGCTGGTGCTGCTGACCAGCGCGATCGGGGCGTACATCCTGGGCAAGGCGGTCTTCGGGCGTCGGGGGTACGCGATGTACTCCAAGGCGTCGCGGTCTGGCGGCGAGGTGACGCTCTCGGGCTGGAAGGGATGGCTCGCGGGCGGGGCGTTCGGGTTCGTGACCTTCCTGGCGCTGCTGCCCCACTTGGGCGTGGTGCTCACCAGCGTCGCCCAGCCGGGCAGCTGGTATCAGTCGATCGTGCCCACCGCGTTCACGGGCAGCCACTTCGCGGAGGCCCTGACGAGCGAACTGGCGTTCAGCTCGATCAAGAACTCGCTGATGCTCAGCCTCAGCGCCGTGCTCCTGTCCACCTTCTTCGGCATCCTGATCGCGTACATCATCGTCCGCACGACCGTCCGCGGGCGGGCCCTGCTCGACGCGCTGTGCATGCTCCCCCTGGCGGTGCCCGGGCTGGTCATGGCCTTCGGGTACGTCGCCCTGACGCTGACCTGGCCCTTCGAGGGCACGCTGCACATCTTCGGCCAGTCCTTCGCCGCCCCGCTCGACGGCACCTGGCTCGATCTGGACGTCTTCGGGTCCAACCCCAACCCGTTCCCGCTGCTGATCATCGCCTACGCCGTCCGCCGCCTGCCCTACATCGTCCGCTCGACCGTCGCGGGGCTGGAGCAGACCTCGGGCGAGCTGGAGGAGGCGGCGGTGAACCTGGGCGCGTCTCGGGTGATGGCGGTGCGCAAGGTCATCATCCCGCTGATCATGGCCAACCTGATCGCGGGCGGGCTGCTGGTCTTCAGCTTCTCCATGCTGGAGGTCTCCGACTCGCTGATCCTGGCGCAGCGGAGCGTGCACTTCCCGATCACCAAGGCGATCTTCGAGTTCTCCAACCGACTGGGGGATGGTCCCTATATCGCCAGCGCGATGGGCGTGTGGGGCATGGGCCTGCTGACGGTGACCCTGTTTGGCGCC
>JAJDDH010000323.1 GCA_029260415.1 Phycisphaerales bacterium
GGGCGGCGCCGGTGATCTGTGCGTGCTTGTTGCGGAGTCGGTCCATCGCAATCCTCTTCGGGTTGCGATGGTACCCGGGGCGGTTGGGTGTTGCGGGTCAGACGATGACGCGGGGCAGGCCCAGGGCGCGCCGGAGATCGAGGATCTGGCCCGTGTGTGTGCCCGTGTGGAAGATCATCCGGGACGCGAGCGTCGCGGCGGGGATGGGGGCGCCTCCCGGGCCCCAGCGGGTTTGGCGGGTGAAGACGTCGTCGCCCGCGTCACGGACCGACGCGGCGAGGCGGGCGATGGCGGCGCGGTGGATCTGCGTCGCGCGTTCCAGGGTTGGGAATCGTTGCGGGTCGGGCGCGACCTGGGAGGCGAAGCAGACGCTCTCGGAGTCGAAGCGCTGCGCGTCGCCCTTGCCAGCGTCGCCCTCGATGAAATCCGAGGGCGGGAGCGGCGCGGTGTCCGGCAGGCCCGCGATGCGGTCGGCGGCTCGGTGGTGGTACAGGGCGAGATGCCCGAGGGTCCAGGCGACGTGGTTGGGCAGGCCCGGCGCCTGAGCGGTCGCGTTGGTGTCGTCGAAGCCGACCAGGAACCGCTCGAGCAGCCCGGTCTGCGCTTCGACGGCGAGGGCGAGGTGTTCGACGCCTTGGCTTGGCATGGGGGCTCCTTCGCGGGCGGCTGGTGTGTGAATGCTATTCTCCGGGCGTGGGCACGCAGCAGTCGTTCTATGAGGATGCGTCGGTGTACGACGTCCTGCACACGCCCGGGACGGCGCGGGAGGTGGACGGGCTGGCGCGGATCGAGGCCCGGTTCGTGCCCGAGCACGCTCGGGGCGTGTGGCTCGAGCCCGCGTGCGGGACGGGGCGGTACCTGCGGGTCGCGGCGCGACGCGGGAAACGCGTGATCGGTTTCGACCGGTCGGCGGGGATGGTCGCGTACGCCCGGGATCGGCACGAGCGACTCGGGCTGAGCGGGGTGTTCTTTGAGGCGGACATGACCGACTTCGCCTCTCGGGCGCGTCCGAAGTGCGGGCTGGCGTTCAACCCGATCAACAGCGTGCGGCATCTGATGAGCGACGCGGCGATGCTGGCGCATCTGGAGCAGGTGTCGATCGCGCTGCGCCGGGGCGGGGTGTACGCGCTGGGGCTGAGCACGTGCGCGTACGGGCTGGAGTGCGAGAGCGAGGACGTGTGGAGCGCCAGGCGGGGCGGGACGCGGGTGCGTCAGGTGGTGCAGTATCTGCCGCCTGAGGGGAATCGCAGGGAGCGGGTCATCAGCCACATCGACGTGGAGACGGCGCGGGGGTCTCGGTCGATCGACTCGGCGTACGAGCTGCGGAGCTACAGCCGCGAGCAGTGGCGGCGGTTGATCGGTCGGTCGGCGATGCGGGTGGTCGGCATTGTCGATGAGGACGGGCGGGAGATGGACGAGCCCGTGTTCGGGTACGCGGTGTACGTGCTGGCGCCTGCGCGGGCGGGCTAGTCGACCGTGATCGAACGGTTGAGGCGCCCCTGGTTGTTGGGCAGGATCAGGCTGACGGCGATGCGTGACTCGTTGAGATCGGACCCCCACTCGAAGGCGATGGTGCGGGCGGCGATTTCGCCCGGGGAGAGCTGGGGGACGCTGGAGCGCTCGCGCGGGCGTCCCTGGGCGACGGCGATGAGATCGAAGGAGACGGACTCGGCGCGGCTGTTGGTGACGATGAGATCCACGGCGACGAACTCGACGCCGTCGGCCCCGATGACACGCTGGGCGGTGAGGTCCAGGTCGATGCCCGGGAGGCCGACCTCGAGGGGGTGTTCGGTGCGGACGACGCCGTGGTCGCGCTCGGCGATGAGCTCGATGTCCATGATGACCCGCTTGAGCCCCGCCTCTTCGGCGAGGCTGAAGGCGACGCTGACGGGGAACTCGCGTCGGGCGCCCGGGTCGAGGCGGAAGGGGACCTTGCGGGGGGAGATGCGCCAGCTGCGGTCGATGTCGCCTTCGGGATCGGAGTAGCCGCCGGGCTCGACGATGTAGACGGCGCCGCGGACGGGCACGCCCCAGGGGTTCTCGATGGTGAGCGTGGCCTCGTGCTCGTCGCTGATGCTCGCGAGCATCTCGGGCTTGAGGTTGAGGGTGGAGAGGAAGGTGACGAGGGTGGTGTCAACGCCCTCGAGGAAGATGGGCTCGCGGGTGACCTCGACGCGGTGGAGCGGGATGTCCAGGCCCGGGATCTGGGAGGCGTCGACGGGGACGTGGTTGCCGAAGATATCGACAACGGTGATGTCGGCGTCGCCCAGATAGAGCTCGAAGGCGGCGCGGTCGGCGCCCTCGCTCCAGAGGGCGATGGCGCCCCTGGAGTTGTCGCCCGCGTCGGCGGTGGGTTCGAGGAGGATGGCGCGGATGTTGGGGTGGTTGCTGAGCTCGCGGGAGACGCGCCGCCCGGCGAGGCGGTCGATGAGGGCGCGCATGGCGGGGAGCGTGGGCGCCGGCGCGGCGCGGGGGCGTCGCCCGGGCTGGATCGTCCAGGGGGTGGTCACCGAGAGCGTGGTGCGCGCGGGGCGGTCGCCCTCGGGGGTGTAGGTCGGGGCGAAGGCGGCCCAGAACATGACGGCGTGACGGACGAACTCCGCGGCGGAGGCGCGCGGGCCGAACCGGTCGGGGTCGATGGGGTCGATGACGAACGAGAGCCCCGGGCGGTCGGAGGGGGCGGCGCTGAGGGGCTTTGGCGCCAGTTCGGTGGCGCGGGCCCAGTCGCGGGCGAGCAGGGCGTAGGACTCGGGGTCTTCGCCCGGGACGCCCAGGAGCGTGAGGTCGCGCCCCCAGCGCGACGCGGTAGGGTCGAACAGGTCGTCGGTGTGCCAGGGGATGTCGATGATGGGCCCGGGGATCATGCCCGCGAGCGATGCGGTGATGGTGTCGAGCGACCCGGCCAGGTCGGTGGGTTCGAGGGGGGCGTCAGGGACGGGCGCGCCCAGCTGCCAGTGGCGGATGCGCTGGCCGAAGCGATCGATGAGCGGGGCGGCGGAGCGGATCCAGACGGACTCGTCGCCTGCGAGCAGGGAGAGCACGTCGTGGGGCTCGATGGTGGCGCTGGCGGCCATGTCCGGGGGGACGCTGGCGAGGCTGAGCGTGACGCGGACCCAGGAGTCGATGAGCTGGTTGATCGCGGGGGTGAGGCGCTGGGTGTGATCGTGCTGCTGAACCGGGTCGTCGAACCAGCCCCAGGCGCCGATGGTGGCGCTGCCCACACCCGAGGCCCGGACGAGTTCGACCAGGTCGTCGATGGCGGGCTCGTGGACGCGGTCGATCATGAGCCCGAACTGATGCCAGTCTTCAAGCATGCCCGGTCGCGGGGCGTTGGGTCGGATGCGGTCGGGCTGGCGGAACGCGGGGGTCCAGGCGAAAGGGGTCTGGCTCGAACCGACGAGCACGTCGGCGACGCGGACCTCGAGCGTGGCCTTGTACCACCCGAGGCGCCTGATGCTGGGTGTCCAGGTCTCGACGAGGCGCCCGCCGGGGATCTGGCGGGTGTAGCGGTCGACCTCCTGGCCGCGGGCGTCGGTGATGATCGCGTCGATGCGGAGGGCGTCGCCCGCGAGGTCGCGGACGAGCAGGTCGAAGGAGGGGCGGCTGGGGGAGACGGTGACGCTGCCCGGGCTGGCGCTGCGGATGTCGATGCGGGGGAGGGCGACGACGCCGACGTCGTCGAACCAGGCGCGGGCGTCGAAGTCCTCGCGGGTGATGTGGAAGGGTTCGTCGAGCTGGTCCGGGTGGAGCTGGTCGGGCTGGAGCAGGAGCAGCTCGAGCTGGAGGTAGGCCGCGTCGGGGTGCTCGCCCAGGACGGGGGCGCGGAGGCGGGTCCAGGTGTTGGGCGAGCGGGTGGGTTCGGAGCGGGACTCGGAGTCGGGGATGGGCTCGAGGGACTGGTCGAGCAGGCGGGCGGCGAGCACGGCGCGGGCGTGGGTGACGTTCTGTGTTCGGACGCTGGCGACGGCGAGGTAGTCGGCTCCGGGGAAGATGGGGATGACACCCGGGCGGAGCATGAGGCTGCCCGAGCCGCCGCGGGCCTCGACGCGGACGGAGCCCTCGCCCTGCAGGGCTCGAGCGTTGTAGTCGAGCTCGGCGCGGTTGAAGCGTGGGAAGCCCGGGCGGTCGCGATCGATGGCGGGGTCGGTCTGGCCGCGGATCCAGCCGTTGGGGACAGCGATGGGGTTGGTGTAGCGTTCTTCGAAGTCGAAGAGGGCGACGACGCGGGAGGCTCGCTCGGGGCGGGCGCCCTGGGGCGTCGGGCTCGGCTGGGCGGGGGCGCAGAATCCCAGGAACAGGGCGAGAACGGCGATGGCGGGGCGTGGGCGCACGGGGTGTGTATCGGCCGGGTCGGGGCGGGCGCTGCATCCGCGGGGGCGAACTGGGGGGATGGGAATAGTTTGGTCGCCCGGGGCGTATCGTCGAACCCCGCCCAGGAGGCCCGATGAGCAAGCCAGATGAGCCGTTGTACGCCCCGCCGCCGCCCGACGCCCCGCACGAACCGCTGGAGCGGTATAAGCCCGGGGTTCCCTCTGCGGAGGCGGCCCGGGCGTTCTACGAGGTGATGCGGAAGCGCCGGACGGTGCGGATGTTCTCTGACGCGCCGGTGAGTCGGGAGACGATCGAGCAGGTGATCCGCACGGCGGGGACGGCGCCCAGCGGGGCGAACAAGCAGCCCTGGCGGTTTGTCGCGGTCTCGGACCCGGGGGTGAAGGCGAGGATCCGCAAGGCGGCCGAGGAGGAGGAGCGGGAGTTCTACAGCACGCGCGCCAGCGAGCGGTGGCTCGAGGACCTCAAGCCCTTCGGGACCGACCCGGACAAGCGGTTCCTGGAGATCGCGCCGTGGCTTGTGGTGGTGTTCGCGCTCAAGAAGACGGACGAGGGCGGGCAGACGTACTACCTGAACGAGAGCGTCGGGATCGCGACGGGGTTGCTGCTCGCGGCGGCGCACTGCGCGGGGCTGGCGACGCTGACGCACACGCCCAGCCCGATGGGGTTCCTGCGCGAGACGCTGGGGCGCCCGGAGAACGAGAGGCCGTTCCTGCTGATCCCGATGGGGTACCCGACGGGCGATTGCGTGGTGCCGCGGATCGGGCGGAAGGGGCTGGACGAGATCTCGGTGTTTGTGGGGTAAGACGTGTACGGGCGAGACGCCCGAGCCAGGAAGACCTGGGTCAGGGCGTGCGCCCGGTGTAGCGTCCGACGCAGAGCACGCTGGCGAGGGCGCCCATCAACCCGACGAACGCCTGGGCCAGGAAGGCGCACACGAGGTAGACGGTCCAGCCGACGCCCGTGAGGTCGCCTTCGACGAGCTCGTAGTCGAGCTTGGTGATGCGCTCGGCGAACTCTCCGTGGGCGCCCAGAACGGTGACCACGGCGTGGGCGACGGGGTGGGCGAACATGGTGACGTTGGCTATGAACTCGCCGAAGTCGTGGCCTCCGATCTCGAGGGCGCCGAAGAGCACGCCGACGGTGATGGGCCAGACGAGCCAGAGGAGCAGGGCGAGCAGGAGGTTCATGGAGGAGGCGGTGATGCTCTTGCGGAAGCGGAGGCCGAAGAAGACGCCGGTGCCGCTGAGCATGAGGATGGGCCCGAGCATGACGATGGTCAGGTGCACGAGCACGATGGGGTGGGCGTGCCTGAAGGCGACGATCAGGGCGGTGTGGGCGAGCAGGACGAGGGGGATGAACCACTGGCGGCGGACGGAGCCCAGCAGCTTGCCCGCGACGAGCTGCAAGGGCGAGACGCGGCTGGTGAGCAGGACGTCGAGCGTGCGGGTCTCGCGTTCGGAGGAGAAGCCGCTGGAGGAGAGCAGCGCCGCCTGGAGCAGGATGAGGACCATCCCGATGATGACGGGGGTAATGGCCAGCCCGAGCTCGTCGATGTCGATGGCCAGGAGCATGACGCACTCGATGAGCAGGACGCCCAGGACGGAGGCGACGAGCATGGCGCGCGTCGGGAAGAGTGACTGGCGGATCTCGCGCCAGAGCACGGGGAGGTCGCCCACGCGGCGCGTGCGCCGGGAGCGCAGGGGCGCGGACGCTTCGGGGGGCGACTCGCCCGAGGCGATGGCCTTGCGCCGTGTGCGGCGCTGAGCGCGCGTGAGCCTGGGGGCGCCCAGGGAGCGGCGCATGACGCCGCGGAGCGAGAGGCTGGCGAGCCCGACGCTGATGAGGCTGATGAGCAGCGAGAAGACGGTGGAGCTGACCCAAATGCTGCGGACGGGGACGCCCTGGTCCGAGCCCCAGGAGACGGCGCCGAGCGCGACCGGCGGGCTCGACACGAAGATGGCGGTGTCGGGGATGCGCAGGGGCCAGTCGGGGGCCCAGGGGCCGAGGAGCTCGGGGAGGCGGGCGCCCTGGAACTGGCTCATGGCGAAGGCGTTGAGGGCGAGGCCCAGGAGGGGGAGGCCCGCCATGAGGAGGATGAGCGTGCAGTAGGCGGCGAGGGTGGCGGTGGTGGCGCGGGCGGCGCGGGAGGAGAAGAAGAGCCCGACGCTGGCGGCCATGATGGTGGCGCTGATGGAGATCGAGGCGCCGGCGAGGACGGTCTCGGCGCGGACGCCCCCGAAGAGGCGGACGCCCAGGAGTACGGGGAGCGAGAGCAGCCCGATGATCAGCAGCTGCGCGAGGCGGCTGGCGCCCTTGGAGCAGACGATCTGGAGCGGGGAGAGGGGCGTGGTGAGCAGGGCGGGCAGGGTCTGGGCGCGGCGCTCTTCGCAGATGGCGCCTCCGGTGAGGACGGGAGCGAGCAGCGTCATCGCGCCGAACTGGACCCAGAGCACGGAGATGACGAACACGGGGGCGACGCCCTGGAGGGCCTGGATGCGGGCGCTGGCGGACTGGTTGCGGGCGGTGTCCTGGAGGACCGAGACGAAGGCGATGGTGATGACCGCGGCCAGCAGGAGCGCGAAGCTGGCGCGCCCGATGTAGACGCCCAGCTTGCGCCCGGAGATGCGCATGTCCTTCTGGAAGATGGGGCCAAAGAAGAGGACGCGCGGGTCGAGGTGGCGCACGAGCGGGACGAGGCGTGAGGGCTTGGGCGCGGCGTCGCTCACTGGACGGCGCCCTTGGTCAGCCGGAGGAAGGCGTCCTCAAGGTTCACGCCCTGCGGGGTGAAGGCGGCGATGCGTCCCCCGCCCTCGACGACGCGCTCGATCAGGAAGTGGTGCCCGTGCTCGCCCGGCTCGAGCTCGACGCGGATGACGCCCGGCTTGTCGGCGTCGGGGGCGGCACTGGCGACGCGCTCGTCGGCGACGAGGCGGGCGGCGATGCCCGGGACGAGGCGGTCGAGGTGGTCGGACGCTTCGAGGCGGATGAGGACGCGTTCGCCGCCTTTGACCTTGGCGTAGGCGTCGTCGATGGAGCCGGCGAAGATGAGCTTGCCGCGCTCGATGATGCCGATCGAGGAGCACATCTCGGCCAGCTCGGACAGGATGTGGCTCGAGACCATGAGGGTTTTGCCCATGCGGGCGAGCTCGGAGAGGAGCTCGCGCATCTCGATGCGGGCGCGGGGGTCCAGGCCCGAGGCGGGCTCGTCCAGGAGCAGGACCTTGGGGTCGTGGATGAGGACGCGCGCCACGCCCGGGCGCTGGGACATGCCCCGGGAGAGGCTGGCGACCATGGAATCGCGCTTGGCGGTGAGGTCGGTAAGTTCGAGGACGCCGTCCACGACGGGGCGGCGTTTCTTGCGGGGCAGGCGGAAGGCGGCGGCGAAGAACTGGAGGTACTCGTCGACGGTGAGGTCGTCGTAGTAGCCGATGAAGTCGGGCATGTAGCCGATGCGCTGGCGGATGGCGTCGCCGTCGGCGCGGACGCTGAGCCCGTCCACGGTCGCGGCGCCCTGGTCGGGCTTGAGCAGGCAGGCAAGGACCTTCATGGTGGTGGACTTGCCGGCGCCGTTGGGCCCGATGAAGCCGAAGATCTCGCCCGCTTCGATGGAGATGGA
>JAJDDH010000324.1 GCA_029260415.1 Phycisphaerales bacterium
CATCAGCTCCGCGTTGGCCAGCAGCGCCTTGGACGGGATGCAGCCCCAGTTGAGGCAGACGCCCCCGAGCTTGGCCCGCTCGACGCAGGCGACCTTGTAGCCCAGCTGGGCGGCGCGGATGGCTCCGACGTACCCGGCGGGCCCGCCGCCGATGACGATCATGTCGTACTGCTTGCTTGCCACGGAATAACCCCGATCGGTGGGTGGGTGCTCTCAGGAAGTTGGGGCTCACTATAGAAGGGCTCCCCCGCCCACTTCCTTGACCCGCTTGCCTTGCAATTGCGGGTTCGGGCGGGCACGATCTACCCGGACCGTTTTTCCCCGCGCCGTGGAGCATTGCATGCGATCTCACGCGATCATCACCCCCCTGGCCCTGTCGATCACCCTGACCCAGGGGGTCTGTCTTGCCGCCGATACCGACAACACCATCGAGTGGGACGGCGTCAGCCACCTCGTCTGGCAGGACCTCCGCCCCCTCGTCCCCATGGCGTCCGACTCATTCAGCGTCCGCTTCCAGGCCTACCGCGGCGACCTGACGGGCGCGAGCGTGATCCAGAACGTGGGCGGCAGCGAGACCACGCACGCCGCGAGCGTCGTCGGGCAGATCGGGCCCTACGACATCTGGCAGGCCGACCTGCCCGGGACCGCGGACGACACGCTGAGCTACCGCGCGGTGCTCACCGACGGCAGCGACACCGACTACCTCTCCCCCGCGGGCATGAGCGACGCCGACCCGGGCGTTGGCTTCGCGCTCGACTTTGTCACCCTCGACCACGCCCCCGTGGGCTCCACGCCCGTCGCGGGCGGGACGGTCTTCAAGGTCTGGTCCCCCTCGCGCACGACCTGCCACGTCCGCGGCGAGTTCAACGGGTGGTCCACCGCCAACCCCCTGACCAAGGTCGGGGAGCACTTCATCGGGTTCGTCCCCGGCGCGACCGCCGGGCAGATGTACAAGTTCTTCTTCAACAACTCCGTCTGGAACACCGACCCCCGCGCCAGCCGCCTCGTGCAGACCGACAACCAGAACGCGGTCATCACCGACCCGCTGGCGTACGACTGGCAGCACGACGACTTCATCGCGCCGCCGCTGGACGAACTCGTCATCTACCAGCTGCACGTGGGCACGTTCGCGGGGCGCAACGACCCGTTCGGGCCCGCGGCCAACCCCTCGGGCTACCAGGACGTGGGCGAGCGGGCCGCGCACCTGGCGGAGTTGGGCGTGAACGCGGTCATGATCAACCCGATCAACGAGTTCCCGGGCGACTTCTCGGGCGGGTACAACCCCACCAGCCTGTTCGCCTGGGACTGGAAGCTGGGCACGCCCGACGAGCTCAAGTACATGGTCGACGAGCTCCACGGCGCCGGAATCGCGGTGCTGCTTGATGTCGTCTGGAACCACATCTCCCCCAGCGACAACTTCCTCTGGAACTACGACGGCACGCAGCTGTTCTTCGACTCCCCCGCCCAGGACACCCCATGGGGCGCCCAGCCCGACTACGACACCGACGGCGTCTTCCAGTACCTGCTCGACTCGACCCACCATGTCATGGGTGAGTTCCGCTTCGATGGCTACAGGCACGACGCGGTCATGGCCATGACCGACTCGGGCTGGACCAGCCAGTGGCCCTCGGGCCAGGCGCTGATGAACGCGATGAACGAGGCGATCGCCAACCGGTACGCCGATTCGCACACCATCGCGGAGATCTACATCGACAACCCCTGGGTCCACACGGGCCTGCAGTTCGACACGCAGTACCACAACAGCTTCAAGAACTCGATCCGCGACGCGGTCTTCGGCGCCTCGGGCGGGAGCCCGAACATCTCGGGCATGGCCGCGGCGATCGACGGGACCGGGGGCGTCTCCGGGACCCAGGTCCTGAACTACTTCGAGCTGCACGACGACGCCTGGCCCCTCAACGGGCACGACCGCGCCGTCGCAACGATCGACACCACCCCGCCCCATGACGATGCGTTCGCGCGCGGACGCACCACGCTCGCCCACGCCGTGACGCTGCTGGCCAAGGGCGTGCCGGGCATCCTGCAGGGCACCGAGTGGCTCGAGGACGACGGCTGGGAAGAGAGCAAGATCGACTGGTCGCACAAGACCACCTACAGCGGGATCTTCGACTACTTCCGGGCCATCATCGCGCTGCGCACCACCGAGCCGGCGCTCTTCGCCGACGCGAACACCTGGGTCTACCACACCAACGAGGCCGCGGACGTGGTCGCGTTCGAGCGCTGGGTCGACGGGGGCAAGAGCTTCGTCGCGGTCTTCAACCTGTCCAACATCGACCGCAACGCCTACCGCATCGGCATCCCCCGCACGGGGACCTGGGGTGTGGCGATCAACAACCAGTGGGCCGAGTTCGGAGGCCCGGGCAGCGCGACCTCGGGCACGTTCGCACCCGACGCCATCGCCAGCGGTCCGCACGCCCAGTCCGTCGCGCTGGACATCCCCGCGCGCGGGTTTCTGCTGCTCGAGCACGAGCCCGCGGGCGCCGGCTGCAACATCGCGGACCTGGCAGAGCCCCTGGGCACGCTCGACTTCTCCGACGTGCTCGCCTTCCTCACCGCGTTCGGGCTCGCCGATCCCGCGGCGGACCTGGCCGCGCCGATGGGCGTGTTCGACTTCTCCGACGTGCTCGCCTTCCTCACCGCCTTCGGGGCGGGCTGCCCGTAAGCCCGTTATTCACCCGGTGGTCTCACCCAATTCTCCCGGTCCCTCTCATTAGAGGGAATCCGTTTCGCACGCATCACGCGTACACCATGGTGCAAAGATTCCTTTGTACCGAGCCCATGCGTGAACCCCTGCGAGGAGACCCAGAGATGAAGACCCCCACCATCGCGGCCGCCGCCGCCCTTTCGCTCGCCTCGATCGCCCTCGGCGCCGAGCGCGACATCCAGATCCGATCCGTCGATTTCGAGACCGGCGTCTTCGAGCTGCACAACTGCGGCTCCGAGGCGATCGACCTCTCGCAGTGGCGCTTCTGCACCCACGACGAGGACCAGGTCCGTCGCTACACCGCCGAGACCGGGCTGGTGGGCGTCTCCGTCGCGCCGGGCGGGTCGGTCTTCATCCACACCAACAACGACGCCGCGGGCGCTGGCGAGATCAATGTCTCCGCGCTGGGCGGGACGTTCGCCGCGCCGATGGATCAGGGCGGCGCGTTCGCCATCGGCCTGTTCTTCCCCGACGGCGACGGCGTCGTCGGCTTCCCCGACTTCGGAAACCCGGCGCAGTACGGCGACCACATCCAGTGGTCCGAGGGCGGCGCGGACAACCTGACCGCCGACGAGCGCTCCGACGAGGCCCAGACCGCGGGCCTCTGGGCCGATCAGTCGCAGTGGATCGACGTCTCGACCAACTCGCTGCGTATCGACCTGACCGACACCACCTGCGGGCTCCTGCACTCGCCCGCGAGCTACGACGTCACCGACGCGGGCGGGCCGTGCAACGTCGCGGACCTGGCCGAGCCGTTCGGCACGCTCAACTTCTCCGATGTCGTCGCCTACCTGACCGCCTTCGGCACAATGGACCCCGCGGCGGACCTCTCCCCGCCCTTCGGCGCCTTCGACTTCACCGACGTTGTCGCCTTCCTGACCGCGTTCGCCGCGGGCTGCCCGTAACACGGGCGCCCAGTGTCTCCCGCTCCCTAGATCAACCGGCCCACACCATCCAAGTCCGAAGGCGCGGGCCCCCCCACGCCCGCGCCTCGGGCCGGTTGATACTTCTAGGGGCGCCGCAGAGCCCCCTGGAAGGTCCGAGATTGGTTCTGATCACCAAGTTTGGGCGACCGGGCGACGATCGGGCTGTTTCCACCCCCGATCCGCCATTACGCTCTCCCTATGTTCACGACCGAACGCGTTTTCCGTGTGGTCCAGGGCTTCGCGCTCTGCGGGGTGGTCGCGGTGGCTTCGCTCTGTTCGTCGGCCCGGGCCGGGCTGCTCCACTTCAAGCGCGGCGCCTCGCACATCGAGAACTCGATCCGCATCGACGGGGACGCCGCCTCGTACTGGGCAGCCCCGTACACGACATCGACCATCCATATCCCCATGACCGTGATCGAGAGCTCAGATTGGGGCCCCGAGTTCCGAGGGGTCTGCTCGATCGTCCGTGATGAGGGCGGCGTTGCGACGCCCAGCCTCGAGGTCGCGCTGAGCAACCACGAGCTGCGCGTTCGCTCTGTCGACGCCCAGGGCGTGGTCGCCACGATCCAGCTCGACTACCTGCAGGCGCTCTCTCTCCCGGACGCGAGCGCCCTGGACAACCAGCGGGTGCTGATCTCGGTCGTCATCGGGGGCCCGACCGCCCTGCGCGCCATGATGATCGTTCCCGAGTCCGTGTCGCCCGTGCGCATGGTCGCCGGGGACGCCCCGCCCGGGCACACCGTTCCGCCCGGTGATCGCGTCATCATCGGCGGCTCCGGCGACGCCGGGCAGCCCGGCGCCCTGGCCTCGCTCGACGGCATCGCGGGGGGCATGCTCGTCGCCCGCCACTTCGCGATCCCGGACGAGAACGTGCTCGAACTGTTCGACGCCAACGACCTTGGCGCGTTCGTCGAGGGCGCCAACGGGCTCCTCCGCGGGCGCCTGGCCTGGGGTTCCTGCCTGGCCATGATCGTCCGCAACGCCCCGGGCACGGTTCTCGCGCCCGGTTCCGAGGACACCCTGTCCGTGTTCGACGTTAGCGCGCCCGCCTACGACCGCCTCATCGCCTTTCCCGGCGCCGCGTGGGTGAGCCTCGGGTCACAGACCAACGGCGTCCACGTCCGCCCCACGGACTATGGCTGGGGTGTCAGCCCGGCGCTCGTGCTCGACCCGCCCAACGAAGTCCCACTCCCGGTCGAGGCGCCGTTGCTCCGCCGCTTTGCGCAGGGCGCGATCGATCGCCCATTCCGGTGCATCGTCTCGGCCAACAGCCGGGGTGATTCGCTCGGGGGCGACGCCGGGTGGACCGTGGTCGGCGACGAGTTCTTCCCGGGCTCCGAGGATCTCACCGAGCCCGACGACTACGCCCAGACCCTCCGCCCGGAGCTCCGCTGGGAGTACGCCGCGGGCCTTTTCTCCGCGGCTCCGCAGCGCATCGCGGGCTACGGCGCCTCACTGCACGTGGGCATCTCCAACCACTCCCCGTTCCTCGGATACGCCTACCCCAACCAGTCCACCGGCAACCGGCACGCGCACCGTATCCGCACCGACACGGGCAACACGGGCGGGCGACAGCTCGCCCGCGACGTGACGCGCCTGACGCTCCGCGACGCGGTCATGCTCGAGCCCGACCCCTCCGCCGGCGCTGCCGTGCCGTTCTTCGACGTGATCATGTCCAACATGGGCGCGATCCGCCCGCTTGACGCCAAGACCATCAGCCTCTACCTGCTCAAGGGCCCGGGCCAGGGCCAGGTCGAGCTCACGCGCGCCAACCGAACCGGGCGCTTCGCGGGCCAGGTGGACCTCGACCCCGCGGGCCCGATCACCAGCGCCGACCTGGACACGACGCTGCTCGAGACGGTCTGCCTCGCGTATTCAGAGGACCCGCCCACCCTCGTCGCTCCGGGCGACCTGCTCGCGCTCGCGGGCGCCCCGCTCGAGGGGCTTGGCCTGCAGACCCGGACGCCGGGCAGCGGCGCTGCCGGGTTCGGCGTCGTGGTCGCCTCGGCCTACAACGCCGGCGCGGACGAGACCACCCTCACGCTCGAACGCCAGATCGGACACGACGGCGTCACCCCCACCCCCGGCGACACCATCAAGCTCGGACCCTGGGACATCGTCGAGCTCTGCGCCCATTTCCCCACCGAGCTGTTCGGCGCCGGCAAGGGCCAGATCGGCAACAACTGGCCCCTGGCCCGCCTCGAGAACCTCTCGCCCGATGGCTTCGTCTTCCTGCTCTACCAGGTCGTCGAGGGCGACCGCCCGGGCATGATCCCGATGTCCATCGGGCGCGCTGGGACCGACTACAAGGTCTGGCCCGAATTCTCGTTCATGACCCCGAGCACGCTCTCGGGCATGCCCTCGCTCGAAACGCTCATCCAGCGCCTCGCGCCCGAGGCGTGGATCATGCGCCCCGCGCAGAACGCCGCGACGATCAACGGGCTCACGGCCCCGCAGGCCGAGTGGGTGGTGGACCTGGTGCGCCGCGCCGCCCCCGATTCCGAGCTGGTCTACATCACCGACGCCGAGCACGCGTTCTTCGACCATCTCGACCCGATCTCCGACACGATCTACCACAACACGCTCCGCGAGATCTGCGACCGGCGCGGGGTCGGGTACGCCTCGATCCAGTCCGCCTCGGGCACCTACAGCACGCAGCTGCTCTACGGGCGCCGACGCGACTCGCAGCACTTCACCTCGTCGGGCGTGCACGACGACGGCGTGCTCGTGCTCGCGGCGCTGCTCGACGCCACGCTCCCGTTGCCCGGGTGCTCCCCGGCGGACCTCGCCTCGCCGTACGACACGCTGGACTTCTCCGACGTCATCGCCTTCCTCAGCGCCTTCGCGGGCCAGAGCCCGGTCGCCGACCTGGCGCCGCCCGAGGGCTCGCTCGATTTTTCGGATGTCCTGGCCTTCCTCACCGCCTTCGCGGCGGGCTGCGACTAGCCAACCCCGCGCTTGCCTGCCTGTATATGCATGCCGGTATCACACCTCCCCCTGCCGTCTCGCTCGGATCGGGCGCTGCGGATCGCGGGTTACGCGGCGCTGTGGGGCTATCGGACGCCACCGGTCTGGCTTTTCGGTCGGCGATCATGCGTGGGCGATGTATGCTTTGCCTGCCGGGCGGGGTCCCGAGCCGGCAACCGCCATCATTCGACCCGAGAGAGAGAAGAGATGACCCACCGCATCGCACCCGTCGCCATCGTCGCCGCCATCGCTGGCAGCGCCCTCGCCCAGCCCACCACCATCACCGTGGACGGCTCACAGTCCCAGATGGACCTGACCCTCACGCTAATCACCGCCATCGGGTCGGATACCGACACCGACTCGTCGCCCATCTCGGGCACGCTCGAGATCGAGCTCGACGACTACGGCGTCCCCACGTCCATGGTCATCCACGACTTCGCCCTGACGCTGGACAACGACCTGGCGTTCAACTTCTCGTTCTTCCTCTCCAACATCGACGCGAGCGCAACGAGCCTGGGCGCCAGCTACGCGACACCCGGCACGCCCGCGGGCCCCGTGCCCGTCACGGCGGATCTGTTCTCCTTCGCGTCCGTTGCGACGGCGCTCTCGGGCACGGTCGTCGCGGCCGGCAGTGTCTTCGGCATCGGCGACATCAACGAGACCATCGACCTCGCCTCACAGGGCGTCTTCGACGCGCCCGCCGACGGCATGATCACCTCCGACGGCACAACCGTCACCCTCGACGGCGGGGTGATCACGTTCACCGGATCCTCCGAGGTCGTGCCCGGGCTGGCGACCATGGACGTCGTGGGCACGGTTACCTTCGTCGCCACTGGCCCCGCCCCGGCCCCCGCAGGCTGCAACGCCGCGGACCTGGCCGAGCCCTTCGACACCCTGGACTTCTCCGACGTGGTCGCGTTCCTGACCGCGTTCGGCTCGATGGACCCCGCCGCGGACCTGGCGCTCCCGACGGGTGTGTTTGACTTTTCTGATGTTGTCGCATTCCTGGGAGCCTTCGGCGCCGGATGCCCGTAAGGACTGGGTGTGACTCGGGCCGATTCTGGCCCACGTCCCGACGGGGCTTGGATGGAAGCCTCCCGGGTCGGTGATAGGGAGATGTGTAGTGAAAGCTTCTCGCAAGAGCGGACGCGTGTTCACCCCTGCGCTCATCGCAGGGTGCGGGCTGGGCGTGGTCTGGGTGGGTGTTGCCGGGTTCGCCATCGCCGAGCCGCGCGGCGGCGGCTCGCTGCCCGTGCCCACCACACTCAACGACTTCTTCATGCCCGGCTCCCAGCCCGGGGACGTGACCGTCTCCTTCCAGAGCTCCGCGACCTGCATGGGCTGCCACTCGGACTTCAGCCCCGAGTCCGAGCCCTGGCTCTGGGCCGGGAGCCTGATGGCCCAGGCCGCGCGTGACCCCATCTACCACGCCGCGCTCGCCATCGCCAACCAGGACGCGAGCTTCTCGGGCGACATGTGCATCCGATGCCACGCCCCGATGGGCTGGCTCGACGGGCACTCCACCCCCACCGACGGCTCCGCACTCGTGGGCAAGGACCTTGAGGGCGTCGCCTGCCACATGTGCCACCGCATGGTCGACCCGTTCGATCCCGACGGCGTCGCCCCGCCCGAGGACGCGATGGTCCTGGCCATGACCGCTGACCTGCCCGTCAACCCGCACTCGGGCCAGTTCGTCATCGACTACGACGACCGCCGGCGCGGACCGTTCGAGACCCCCTCGGCCTCGCACGCCTGGATCCAGTCCCCCTTCCACCAGTCCTCGTCGATGTGCGCCACGTGCCACGACGTGTCCAACCCCGTCTACGAGCGCCAGCCCGACGGCTCCTACGCCCTGGGCGCGCTCGATGCGCAGGCCGCCGATCACGACAAGTACGAGCAGTTCCCCGTCGAACGCACCTACTCCGAGTGGCTCATGAGCGAGTTCGCCCTGGGGCCCATCGACATGGGCGGACGCTTCGGGGGCGCCAACCCCCTCGTCTCCTCCTGCCAGGACTGCCACATGCCCGACATCGACGGGCCCGGCTGCTTCTTCACCGACGACCGCCCGGACATGCCCCAGCACCTGTTCAACGGCGGCAACACCTGGGTCCTGCAGGCCATCCGCAACCTGAACCCGGACATGGAGACCTTCCTCTCCGAGGACATCGTCAACGACTCGATCTCCCGCGCCGTGGGCATGCTCCAGAGCGCGTCGGACCTGGACCTGTCGATCGACGGGCCCGACCTGGTCGTCCGCATCACCAACCAGACCGGGCACAAGCTGCCCACGGGCTACCCCGAGGGGCGGCGCATGTGGATCAACGCCCGCTTCTACGACGCGGGTGACACGCTCATCGCCGAGCGCGGCGCGTACAACGACGTCACCGCTGAGCTGAGCACCGCGGACACCAAGGTGTACGAGGCGTAGCTGGGCATCGGCGCCGACGTCAGCGCCGCCACGG
>JAJDDH010000325.1 GCA_029260415.1 Phycisphaerales bacterium
AAAGTGGTCCGGATAGAGAGCCATCAAGCGTTCGGCGATGACCAGGTATTCATCATGCGCCTGCTCGTAGTGCCCCTGGCGGTACGCGACCCAGGTGAGATTCATACGCGTGTTGAGGGTGTTGATGTGTTCCGGGCCCAGCTCGCGCTGCTGTGCTGCGAGTGTGCTGATCAGGAGCGACTCCTGCTCCTCGTAGCGCCCCGCCCTCCCGTACAAAACTGCGAGGCTGCTGCTTGCCGAGAGTGTCCTGGGGTGAGAGTCTCCGAACGCGACCTTGCGGAGCGCGACGCCCTCTTCGAGGAGATCAATCGCCTCCTCGTCCTGCCCGAGACGGCTGTAGGTCATCCCGAGATTGACAACGGACTGAATGGTGTCCGGGTGTCGATCCCCAAACTCGGCGCGCTGGATCGGCAGGATCCGCTCGAGCATGGCCGCGGCCTCAGCGTTCCGCCCCAGGTTCGTGTAGACCACGGCCAGGTTGTTCATCGCCAGAGCCGTGTCAACGTGGGTCGGCCCCAGCACGCGCGTGCGCCGCTCGATGAGTTCTTCGAGCAGCGCGCTGGCCTCTTCGTAGCGTCCATCACCGATAAAGGCGCCGCTCAGGGCGCCGATCGACGCCATGGTCTGGGGATGGTCGTCGCCGAGCGCCTCGCGTTGCACTCTCAACAGCTCGCGCATCGATGATTCGGCGGCTCGGAAGTCCGCACGGTCGATATGAATGGCGTTGAGCTCCATCCGGCAGAGCAGCGTGTCCTCGCTGAGATCCCCCAGGTGCTCGCGGTAGAGCTCGAACGCCCGGGAGAGCTGGGCATGGGCGTCGTCGAGCCGGTGCCGGCTCCGGTAGGCCGTGCCAATGGAGCGTCGGAGGCTGGCCTCAACCAGCGGGGCATCGGCGAACCGTCCCTCGATGCGCGCCGTCGCCCGATCGATCGCTTCCACGAGGGTGATCTGGTCCTCGGACCCTCGGTTCGGATCGGCCTGCTGCGTCAGGTCCACGGTCAGAAAGCTGTTGATCGCCTCGGCGATCGAACGCTGCCGCTCCGATTCTGCCAGCGCCCTGGTCTGCCCGATCGCATACGTGGTCGTGACACCGATTGCAACGACAAGAGCCACGAGCGCGACACCAACCCCGGTGATGAGCGCCTTGTTGCGACGCGCGAAACGCGTGAGCTGGTAGATCGTTGTCGCGGGGCGAGCCATGATCGGCTCGGAGTTGAGATGTCTCCGGATGTCGGCAGACAGGTCCGAGACGGACTGGTAGCGCCGGTTCGGATCCTTCTCGAGTGACTTGCGAACGATGGTGTCAAGATCTCCCCTGAAACTCCGATCCACGGCGGTCAGCGAGGTCGGCTCCTGCTCCGAGATCACCCTCGCCGCGGCGGTGATGGCCCGATCGTCAAGGTCGTACGGCGCCCGCCCAGCCAGCAGCTCATACAGCACCACGCCCAGCGCGTAGACGTCGGACCGGGTGTCGATGTCGCCGGCGCGCCCGAGGACCTGCTCCGGGCTCATGTACGCCAGCGTGCCCACAAGGCGCCCCGCAGCGGTATGCAGCGTCGACGCGTTCAGGTCCGGCTCGATCGCGCGGGCGACACCGAAATCCAGGATCTTGGGCTGGGCGCCCGCGTCAACGAGGATGTTGCCGGGCTTCAGGTCCCGGTGGATCACGCCGCGCTGGTGCGCGTGGTGCACCGCGTCACAGACCTTCGCGAACATCTCCAGACGATCGCGCACGCCGAGGCGTTGTCGCGTTGCATACTCGAGCAGTGGCACGCCATCGATGTACTCCATCGCGAGGTAAGGCCACGTTCCTGATTCGTCCTCGTACTGTCCCGCCTCGTGAATCTGCGCGATGTTGGGGTGCTGCAGGCGCCCGAGCATGGCGCCCTCGAGCTCGAAACGCTGAAGCAGTTCGCGGGTGACGTGCCCCGGGCGGATGACCTTGATCGCGACCTCTCGCCTGGGGCTGTGCTGCTGGGCGAGGTAGACCATGCCCATGCCGCCCAGGCCGATCCGGCGCTCGATGGTGTAGCCGTTGATGGTCTCGGGAATCGCGTCAGGAGGATCCGGGAAGAAGGCATGCGAGATCGAGGAGGCCCCCAGGAGTCCGTCGGCGCTCTCGTGATGCTTGAGCAGCTCTCGCACCTCGTCCTGTAGCCCCGGGTCATTTGGCGCCTCAGAAGCGAGCAATGCCTCGCGCTCATCGGCGCTCAGCGAGCGGGCGCTCTCGAACAACACAGCCACGCGATGCAGGCGCCTGGACTCGTTCATTCCCCAGCCTTCTCGAGATGAGCGCGCAGCCACGCCCGGGCGAAGTACCAGTCCGCCTCCGCGGTCTTGGGGGAGATCCGGAGCCGGTCCGCGGCCTCGGCGCAGGTCAGCCCGCCAAAGAACCGGAGCTCGACGACAAGCGCCTTGCGCTCATCAAGAACCGCGAGCTGCTGCAGCGCCTCGTCGAGCGCGAGCAGCTCGATGTCCGGGTCGGTCGTCGCGGCGAGATCGGGAGCAAGGGTGATGCGGAACCGGTCGCCGCCGCGCTTCTTTGTGGCACGCTGACGGGCATGGTCCACCAGGATCTGGCGCATCGCCCGGGCGGCAACCGCCTGGAAATGCGTCTGGCTCTTCCAGGGGGCGACCGTGCTGCGACCGGCGAGCTTGATGTACGCCTCGTGGACCAACGCGGTGGGCTGGAGCGTGTGGTTGGCACGCTCGGCATGAAGGTACGCGGCCGCCAGTCCCCGCAGCGCGGTGTACGCCTCACGCTCGCAGTCCGAGGGGTCGTCGTTGGCTGACGGTTCGGGTTGCGGAGGTTTGTGCGTGGGCTTCATGCTGAATCCGAGTTTTTTCGAGTTTCGGATAGGACTCGCCTGTTCCATTCTCGCGTTTCCTTCCGGTTGGGGCAAGCGCCTGGGCGCCGGACGGCGGCATTCGATCGTCGAGGACGTCCGTTTCTCCCACGAGGACCAGGTGTGCCCGCGCAGACCGAAAGCTGATCCGATCGATGCGATCTGGCCTCAGATCGCCCTGACAGACGAAAGAAATCCCTCCAAGGAGTCACCCGATGCGTCATTCAAAGCTGCTCACCGGCGCCGCACTGCTGGCCATGTCCCTCGGGGCTCCTGCCGCGGCCGACGACACGACCTTTACCTACCAGGGAAGCCTCAAGGACGGAGGCGGGCCCGCGAACGGCGCCTACACCCTGACGTTCCGCCTGTTCGCTGCGGCGAGCGGCGGATCGTCCCTGGCCAGCGTGACCACCGGTGTGACCGTCGATGGGGGCGTGTTCACCGCCGAGCTGGACTTCGGCGCCAACAACTTCAACAACACCGATCGCTGGATCGAGATCGTTGTCGATGGCACAACGCTCTCGCCTCGCCAGCCCGTCACGCGGGCGCCCTACGCCATCCAGACCCGCGGCGTCTTCGTCAATGATGACGGCAATGTCGGCCTGGGCGGCACCCTGGCAACCGAGCTGCTGACGCTCCGCGACTCGGACGCGAACATCCTCATGCTCTCGCAGGGCAACGACTTTGGCCCCAAGATTACGATGCGGAACACCGCCAGCGGCATCGCGACCGTGCACGGGCGTCTGATCTTTGACGACGGAGCCCAGCTGGCCAGCATCGGGTACTCCAAGCAGCTGGGCAGCCCCGAAGGCCTCGCGTTGAGCGACTCCGCGGGCACGCGGATCAAGATGGTGCAGGGTGGCTTCACTGGCATCGGTGTGCTCGATCCTCAGAGTCTGCTGCACATCCGCAGCGCCGACTGGGCCATGAACGCCAGCCACCACAACGGTTTGGCCGAGCTTTCCATCGAGGGCTCCGACGCGGGGATGGCCCTCTTCAGCGGGCCGGGCGGCACGTACGGGTCCGCGATCAGCCTCAGCGAACTCTCGGGCGGTGCGTTGGTGGATACCTGGAGCATCGGTCGAACAACCTCGGGCACCGGCGCCGCGAGCACGCTGTTCTTCAAGTACGGATCCAACCCGAACCAGGCCTC